>JBCCMT010000008.1:0-20500 GCA_039026195.1 Pseudomonadota bacterium
GATGAATATTGGTCTATGGGTATAATTTCTCATCTCCAATTCACTTGACGATACACTAGGTCCCATTGCATACTTACATCAAAATTTGATTAGTGATCACAATCATGGATGGGCGCTCTGTGGCATGTCTCTCCATGCGTTGTGACCTTGAATATACACAATTTAGGAGAAGTGATGTCTCAGTTTCAAAATTATATTGGTGGCGAATGGGTCGAAGCTAAAAATCAGAATGAAAACAAAAGCCCTTCTGATGTCACTGATATCATTGGCATTTATGCATCAGGGACGAAAGATGATGTGAATGCCGCCGTGGAAGCGGCAAAATCTGCAAAGCTGTCATGGGCCCATACTCCCATTCAGGCGCGTGCGGATATTCTAGACCGGGCTGGCCAGATCCTCCTCAGCCGTAAGGATGAAATCGGTCGATTATTAGCGCGGGAGGAGGGGAAAACCCTTGCCGAAGCGACGGGCGAGGCTGAGCGTGCAGGGCGTATTTTCAAATATTTCGCTGGCGAAGCGCTGCGAATACCTGGTGAGAAAATTGCTTCTATTCGGCCCGGTGTTGAAGTGGATATCATGCGGGAGCCGGTGGGCATTATTGGTTTGATTACCCCCTGGAACTTCCCCATTGCCATTCCCGCTTGGAAGGCTGCGCCTGCTCTCGCTTTTGGAAATTGCGTTGTGATGAAGCCGGCGGAGCTCACCCCCGCTTGCGCTTGGGAGATGACGTCTGCCCTTGTGGAGGCGGGCTTACCAACGGGTGTCTTTAATCTTGTGATGGGCCCAGGCCGCGAAGTGGGGGAGGCGATGCTGTCCCACCCAGATATTGCGGCCATTTCTTTCACCGGGTCTGAGGCCACGGGCAAGCATGTTGCTGTGCGCTGTGCGGAGACCCATAAAAAAGTACAGCTCGAAATGGGCGGTAAAAACCCCATGGTGGTGCTG
Organism: Pseudomonadota bacterium; assembly: GCA_039026195.1. GTDB lineage: Bacteria > Pseudomonadota > Alphaproteobacteria > Caulobacterales > Parvularculaceae > Parvularcula. The sequence goes on from JBCCMT010000008.1 coordinate 946, forward strand.
GATGATGCGGACCTCGATATCACCATCCCCACCTGTATTAACGGGGCTTTTTTCTCAACAGGCCAAAGATGTACCGCTTCCTCTCGGCTGATCGTAACAAAGGGAATCCACGACCAATTCGTAGAAAGAATGATGGCGGCCATGGGGGAGCAGGTGGTGGGGAATGCCCTTGACCCGCAAACCACCATTGGTCCTGTTGTGGATGAGCGCCAGTTAAAGTCAAACCTGAAATATGTAGAGATGGCCCGAGAAGATGGCGCAGAGGTCATCGGGGGGGAGCGGTTAAACCGTGAAACCGAAGGTTTTTTTCAGTCTCCGGCCCTTTTCCTAAACGCCACCAATGAATTTCGTACAAGCCGAGAAGAAATTTTCGGACCCTGTTCAAGTGTCCTCAAAGTCGAAGACTTTGAGGAGGCGATTGCGGTGGCAAATGACACGAAATTTGGTCTTTCTTCAGGTATATGCACCACAAGTTTGAAATATGCCAGTGAGTATAAATTACGCGCTGATGCAGGCATGGTGATGGTCAACCTACCGACTGCGGGTGTTGATTATCATGTTCCTTTCGGGGGACGTCATGCTTCCTCCTACGGATCAAGGGAGCAAGGTCGGTATGCGGTGGAGTTTTATACAACGGTGAAGACAAGCTATGTCCGACCCTAATCATATGCCTGTGGAACCGCCTGTTTTTGCATTGCATGATCCTATAAGCGCCTTAGGGGAGAGGTATAAAAGGCGATTTATTGCCGTGGCCCCAAATGGGGGTCGGCGGACAACCAAGGACCATCCCGCTTTGCCAATGACGCCTGAAACCCTTGCGCAAACAGCAAAGTCTTGTTGCGCGCAAGGGGCCGCCATGATCCATATGCATGTGCGCGACAAGGAGGGGAAGCATCTCTTAGATGCTGAGGCCTATAAGCTTGCCATGGCGCATGTGGAGCGGGCATGTGGGGATAACATCCTTATCCAGATTACCACGGAGGCCTTGGGCGTTTATACCCCTGAGGTGCAGCGACAAATTATATATGATGTAAAGCCGCAGGCGGCGTCTTTAGGGTTTCGTGAATTTGTTCAGGATCAATCAAGTGAAGCTGCCTTCGCGGATCTTCTAAAATGGATGAATAAAAATGGCATCGTCGGTCAGATTATTATTTATGATACAGATGATTTAGAGCGTGCCGAAAAATTTATGGCAAAATATGATTTTGCTTTAGACCAAACCTCCATGCTTTATGTTTTAGGGCGCTATTCCACGACCCCAAACGGGATGATGCAACTGGCTGACTTTGTTGGGCGTAAAACCACGCCTTTGAGAGATCTCATGGTGTGTGCCTTTGGGCAAGAAGAGGTGGCGGGCGTCACCGCAGCAGCGACCTTTGGGGCAAGCGTTCGGGTTGGCTTTGAAAATAATCTTTTTCTCCCGAATGGGGAGGTGGCCCAAGACAATGCGGCCTTGGTGAAAGCTGCACACACAGGCCTTGAAGCGGTGGGCTTATCGGCAGGTACCGCTGGTGAGTTGCGCCAGCTTTGGGGCCTCTCTTAGCGGCATATTATCCTTTCATGACCTTCAGGAAGAACAGCTGGAGGCATAAAGCTTGAAATTTTTATGAAAGTGTGAAATTAGTGATCACAATAGAAAGTAATCACATGATCAATCAATCCATTCGAGATGATATTCTCCACCCGTTTTCTTCTGTCGAGCAAGTCTTATCGCAGGGGCCGTGTGTTTTAGACAAAGCTGAGGGCGTGCGTGTTTGGGATGTTCAGGGGAATGAATATATTGATACCGCCGCCAGTCTTTGGTGCGTTAATGCTGGATTTGGTCGGACCCCCATCATTGAAGCAATGACAGAGCAAGGCCATAGGATGCCTTTCTTTCATAGCTTTAACGGGATGGCGAATGAACCCGCCCTTCAGTTGACGGAGAAAATTCTCTCCCACACGCCAGACAATATTCGTAAGGTTTTTTACGGTAATTCTGGCTCCGACGCAAATGACACGGCGGTCAAACTCATATGGCTCTATAATAATTTGCAGGGCCAGCCGATGCGTAAAAAGATCATCGCCCGTCAGCGCGGCTATCATGGCGTGACTGTTGCAGCAGGAAGTTTGACGGGGCTTAGTGGTGTTCACAACCATTTTGATTTGCCAGTTGACCGCTTTCGTCATGTCAGCCCCCCGGATCTTTACCGGCAACCTGAGCGTGATGCCCAAAGCTATGCGGATGAATTAGAGGACCTTATTGAGAAAGAGGGCAGTGACACCATCGCAGCCTTCTTTGCAGAACCTGTCATGGGAACAGGGGGCGTGTTGCCGCCGCCCCCTGGATATTATCAAGCCATTAAAAAGGTTCTTGATGCCCATGATATTCTCTTGGTTTTAGATGAGGTCATTTCCGGCTATGGTCGTTTAGGGCATTGGTTTGGGGCCCAAAGATTTGATGTTGAGGCTGATTTGATCATTACGGCAAAGGGTCTGACCAGCAGTTATCTGCCCATGTCAGCGGTGTTACTCGGATCAAAGGTTTGGGACGTGATTGAGGCTGAAAGAAAGACCGTTGGCGTTTTCGGGCATGGCTTTACCACATCAGCTCACCCCATCGCAGCGGCGGTTGCATTAGCGAACTTGACGATTATCGAAGATGAAAATCTTGTTTCCCAAGCAGGCGAAATGGGGGCTATTCTTTTATCCCGAATGCAGTCTAGCCTAGGGAATCACCCCTTAGTGGGGGATGTGCGTGGGGATGGCTTAATGGTTGGGGTGGAAATTGTAGCTGACCGTGCTCTGAAAACCTCCTTCGACCCTGCTTTAGGGGTAGGGGTGAAGATAAGGGAGGTCGCGATGAAAAATGGCCTTATGGTTCGTGCTCTTATGAATGATACTATTGCTTTCTCACCGGCATTTATCATTACAAAAGATGATATTGAACTGATAGCATCCCGTTTTGCTGACACATTAGATCATGTTTTATTAGATCTAAAGCGTGATGGTCACTGGTCTGAATAAAAATTAGGAGGAAAATATGCGCTTAAAAGATAAAGTCGCAATTGTGACAGGGGGCTCCCAAGGAATTGGGGAGGCGATCGCCCACCGATATGCTGCGGAAGGGGCCAAAGTGGCCATCATGAACCGTAATGTGGCAAAGGCGGAGACGGTGGTCAAAAATATCAAGGATAAGGGGGGCGACGCTGCGGCCTTTGGATGTGATTTGGCAAAATCCAGTGACATTAAATCAGCCTGCCAAGCAGTGCGTGATCATTATGGGGACCCTGATATTCTGGTCAATAATGCGGGTGCATATTTTCTAACGCCCCTTGGGGAAACTGAAGAGAGCGCTATCGATTCAATGCTTGATGTAAATATTAAAGCGCTCTTCTTATTGTGTCAGGAGCTTTTGCCTGGCTTTGAGAAAAAGGGTGCAGGAAAGATCATCAACACAGGGTCTATTTTTGGCAATACCGGGTTTCCGGGGTCCGCCATTTATTGTGCCACAAAGGGCGGGGTCGATTTGTTGACCAAAACCCTTGGGTTAGAGCTTCGTGACAAGAATATTCAGGTCAACTCTATTGCGCCGGGCTGGATTGAAACGCCTATCAATGAAGATTATCGCGCCACCAATGAAGAATTTATGAGACGAGCATCGGAACGTTTCGGGGGCGGAGATCCGTGGATGAAACCGGATGAACTCACCGGGGCGGCTGTGTTCTTAGCCTCCGCCGATGCGGATTCCATGACCGGTACAACAGTGTTCGTCGATAAAGGCTGGGCAGCATATTAAGAGGTTTGAATGCGACTTGCATGTGATACGGGTGGAACTTTTACAGACCTTGTTGTCGAGGATGATGATGGGCGTTTGCATATGTTTAAGGCCTCTACGGTGCCAACGAATCCAGTTGAAGGCGTTTTAGCCGCCTGCGGATTAGCGGCGGAGGCATTTCATCTTAGCCGTGAAGAGTTTTTGGAAAAATGCGATACATTGGTACATGGAACAACCCATGCTATCAACGCGATCGTCACAAAACGGGCTGCAAAAACAGCCCTGATTGTGTCGGAGGGGCACCCTGACATTTTGGTCTTACGTGAAGGGGGGCGGACAGAACCTTTTGACTTTAGTGTTCGATATCCTGATCCTTATATCCCCCGTGCCCTTACCTTTGAGGCACCAGAAAGGGTTTTAAGTGACGGGACTATTCGCAAGCCTCTTGATGAAGGGGCTGTTCGGTCTTTATGCGCTGAGATGAAAGAGGCAGGTGTCGAAGCGGTGGCGGTTTGCCTTCTTTGGTCTGTGGCGAACGGCGCGCATGAAAGTCGTATCCGCGATATTATCGCTGAAGAAATGCCAGGCATTTCTATCACTCTATCTCATGAGCTCGTTTCAAGTTTGCGGGAATATCGCCGCTGTATCGCCACCGCTATAGATGCATCGCTGAAGCCCCTCATGACACGGTATATTTCAGGTATTACCGATGCCATGAAGGCGGCAGGTTTCCATGGCCGTTTATTTGTACTCACGTCAGAAGGGAATATGGTCGACGCGGATGAGGTGGCCCAGGCCCCAATTCTTTGCTTGAACTCTGGCCCTTCCATGGCGCCGATTGGCGGTGCACGGATCTCTGAAAAAGAGGCTGACGAGCAAGATGTGGTTATCTTTGATACCGGCGGGACAACTTTTGATGTCAGTCTGGTGCGCGGGGGCCGTGTTCCCATGACCCAAGAAATGTGGTTGGGTCGCCCCTATGCCAGCGATATGACGGGATTTCCTTCCGTGGATGTACGGAGTATCGGTTCAGGGGGGGGCAGTATTGCCTGGGTTGATGCAGGCGGCGTGTTGCATGTGGGGCCACAAAGTGCCGGCTCTACACCGGGGCCTGTATGTTATAAAAAAGGTGGGGAGAAACCCACTGTTACTGATGCCTCGGTGGTTTTAGGTCATCTTGACCCTGATTTTTTCTTAGGCGGCTTGATGAAGCTTGATCGAGAGGCTTCTGTTGCTGCCATTAAGAGGGATGTCGCAGACCCCTTGGGTTTACCCCTTGAGCGGGCGGCTGCGGCGATTTTAGAGGTGTGGACGGAAAATATGGTCCAAGCCATTGGCGATATAACAGTTAATCAAGGAATTGACCCGGCCCAGTCTGCAATTATCGGTGCCGGGGGGGCAGGGGGTATGAATGCTGTTAAGATTGCTACCCGTCTTGGGTCCAATACTCTTATCGTTCCTGAAACAGGGGCTGCATTAAGTGCCTTTGGGGCAGTGATTTCCGATGTCGGACGAAATATTCGTCGCTTAGGCGTGATGCGCACGCGGGATCGTGACGAGACTGTTTTAGAAAATTTGCTGGAAGAGATGAAAGCCGAAGCCAGTGAATTCGCCAAGGGCGTGCAAGGGGCGAAAGGCGCGCCAAAATATGATTGGTTTGTGGAGGCACGTTATCCCCACCAGGTCTGGGAAATTGATGTTCCCTTTGATCCAGCGCAACTCATGGCTGAAGATGGGGATACCTATCTCGAAAACGCTTTTCATGAGGTTCATGAAAAAATCTTTGGGTATGCAGATCGAGAAACCCATATCGAAGCCATTGCGTGGCGGGTTTCTGTCAGCTCCACAGTGAATGCTAAAGAAGAGCAACGGTTAGCAAATATTGGCGGGGCTGCGGCGGCGTCTTCAACACGTCAGGCGTATTTTACCGAAGGGGGGTGGGTCGACACGCCTGTTTATGCGTTCTCCACCTTAGAAGCAGAAAAGACATACACAGGACCTGCTTTAATTGAGTCCCCCTTCACAAGCGTTGTGATTGACCCCGGTGCCCAGTTCAAGATTACAGCCTCTGGTCATCTTATTGTTCACCCTTCGAAAAGTTAGAGAAAGCATTAGCCATGAAACTTGACGGCGCAGAACTTGCTATCCTTATCAATCGCTTTGAAGGGGCAGCACGGAAAATGACAAACACGCTCTATCGGACAGGGCGATCAGGGGTATTAAACCGGGCACGGGATTTTTCTTGCTGTATTGTTACGGCGGATTGTGAGCTTCTTGCCACCGCAGATAGCTTGCCCATCCACGTGTTGATTGGTCCAGATATGATGGCCCAAACCATGAAGGAGTATCATCCAGACCTTAAACCTGGGGATGCTTTTTTGCATAATTCTCCCTATCATGGGTGTTCCCATGCGGCGGATCACACCCTGCTAGTGCCAGTTTTTGATGAAAATGACGTGCATCGGTTCACGGTGCTCGTTAAAGCGCACCAAGCGGACTGCGGCAATGCACAGCCTACCACCTATATGGGGTCAGCAAAGGATGTATATGAAGAGGGGGCGTTAATCTTCCCCGCTGTTCAAATTCAAAAAGACTATAAGGATGTCAAAGATATTGTCCGTATGTGTCAAATGCGCATTCGTGTGCCTGAGCAATGGCACGGGGATTATTTGGCCATGGTGGGGTCGGCCCGGATTGGGGAGCGTGAAATTCTCGCCCTAGGAAAAGAGGTGGGGTGGGAGAAGCTCGCAGCGTTCACCGGCCAATGGTTCGACTATAGCGAAAAGCTGATGACGGATAAGCTCAAATCTCTTCCGTCAGGAAAGGCTACGGGCCAAAGCACCCACGATCATATCCCCGGCACCCCGCCAGAGGGGATTACAGTGACCGCCAACGTGGAGGCGAACCCTGATGAAGGAACCGTTACAGTGGATTTGCGGGATTGTCCTGATGCGCTGCCTTGCGGGTTAAACCTCTCAGAGGCGTGTAGTCGCACAGCTGTCCTTGTGGCCCTTTTTAACAGTTTTGGGGGCGGGGTGCCGCGAAATGCAGGCAGTTTTCGCCGGGTAGAGATTTTGCTGCGGGAAGATAGTGTGGCAGGTATACCTGTTCACCCCACCAGTTGTTCCGTCTCCACCACAAATCTAGCAGATCGCGTTACCCACGCGGTGCAAACAGCTATTGCATCGCTCGCCGATGGGGTGGGGCAAGCTGAATATGGCGCGTTCTTGCCGCCGTCGTCTTCAGTGATATCTGGGGTTGACCCCAGAACAGGGGAGCGGTTTGTGAACCAACTCTTTTTGGGCTCCACCGTAGGGGCGGGAACACCCTTTGGTGATTGTTGGTTGACATATCTTCATGTGGGCAATGGGGGGATGTGCCTCATCGATTCTGTTGAGCTTGATGAACTTTATCAGCCCATTGTCGTATCTGAACGCCGACTTATTCCGGATACGGAAGGGGCAGGACGATTTAGAGGGGCGCCGAGCCTTCAAGTGTCTTTCGGGCCCGTCGGCTGTGATGTTGAGGTCGGGTATGTGAGTGATGGGTGTATTAATGCGCCCTTAGGGGTGCGGGGCGGCTTAACCGGCGGGGCGGCGAACCAACTTCGGCGTAAAGATGGCGAAGTGATTGAACAACTTGAGGCTTGCACACAAGCCCATATTTTAGATGGCGAAGAAATCGTATCAATTTGCTGTGGTGGGGGAGGATATGGCGCGCCCCATGAACGTGACGCAGACGCTGTTGCCCACGACGTACGAGAAAAATGGATCACGCAAGACCGCGCAAAAAATATTTATGGCGTCATATTAGATAGCGATCTTAATGTGGATATGGCTGCGACCGAGCAGGCGAGGGGGCATTAATTTTTTCAAGCTATACAAAAAAGATTCCTATAAATTAGTGAGAGATCTTAATAAAAAGAGATAGGCCTTGCTATCTCTGCTGGTTGTCTTAATTTGTCATGCTTGTGGTATCACGCCACTAGATAATTGATATAGTTAAGGATATTTCTGATGGCGACAAAAGATGGGTTCAAAATACCGGTGGAACCTATTGAGCATGAACCGTTGCATGAACGGCTTTATATTTCTCTGCGTAAGTCGATTATGTCCGGTCAATTTAGTCCTGGGCAAAAGCTGACGGTGAGAGGTCTGGCTGAAGCCTTTGGCACAAGCCCAATGCCTGTCAGAGCGTCTTTGTCGAGATTGGTGGCTGAAGGGGGCCTTATCCAACGGGAGAATGGCACCATCATCCTTCCCCCCATGAATAAAAAAACCTTCATGGAAGTGATGGAAATGAGAGCCGTCTTAGAAAAAATGGCAACGATTAAAGCGTGTCACCATATGGATCAGGCTGCGTTTAAGGATTTAAGGGCCAAGGGCAATGCTTTGGCGTCGGCGGCTAAAAAAAATGACATTACGGAATATCTTGAGGTTAACCGAAAACTCAAATTCACGATTTATCGACAAGCCGATTCCCAAGTGCTTTTTTCGATCATTGAAAAACTTTGGTTACAAGCGGGCCCATTTTTACGTCACCTTGCTGGTAATCTTAAGGGCATTATGCAGATTAATTATCACGAAGATGCCTTTCGGTTGTTAAAAGAAGGCAAAGCGGAACAAGCCGGTGAGGAAATCGCGAGAGATATTCTTGCAGGGATGGAGTGTATTCTGCAGACGTCCATCGATTGGGAAGATATAAATTCTGTCAATTAATATGACTGACTTTTCTACAATAGGGAAATAACATGTCTACGGACGAAAAAACAATATCTACGGTGGGCGTGATTGGCGGAGGGTTAATAGGAATAAGTTGGTCAGCCCTTTTCCTTGCCCATAATCTGGATGTCTGTGTGTATGACCCTTCTGCAGAAACGCGGGAGGGTATTCGTCAGTCAGTGGAAGACAAGCTGCCGGTTCTAAAACAGCTAGGATTTTCAGGACACGGTAAGTTGACCGTTACTGATACTGTTGAAGCGGCCATAGAGACTGCGGACTTTGTCCAGGAAAATGCGCCTGAGCGGTCTGACCTAAAATTATCCTTGTTTCAAGAAATGGAAGAGATTGCTCCTGATCATACGATATTTGCATCCAGTACCTCTTCCTTAGGGTGGAGTGATTTTTCGACCCAGATGAAAGCGCCAGGGCGCGCGATCGTCGCACATCCTTTCAATCCCCCCCATTTGCTCCCCCTCGTCGAAATTTATGGTGTTGATGAAGAGGTTGTGTCTCGGGCGCGGTCTTTTTACGAATCGCTTTCTCGTACCCCAATACGCATACGGAAAGAGGTACCTGGCCATATTGCGAACCGCCTCTCCTCCGCCCTTTTCCAAGAGGCCGTTCATTTGGTGGCAGAGGGCATTGCCGATGCGGGTGATGTGGACAAAGCCCTAAAAGCGGGACCCGGCGTGCGTTGGGCCGCCATCGGTGTATTTCTGGGATATCACTTAGGGGGAGGCGAGGGGGGCATTCAGCACTATCTCAGCCATCTTGGCGCCAGTCAGGAGGCGAGATGGGCCGCCTTAGGGTCACCCCAATTGTCTGATGACGTGAAGCAGAAAATAATTGATCAAGTGCTTTATGCTATTGCGGACAATTCGATTGCGGATCTTGAAAAAGACAGGGACCATAAACTCATTCATCTTTTAAAAGACAATACATAACACAGATTTTCCATAGCTACTTATTTTGTTGGTTTTTAAGGTTGGCGGGGTGGTGACCAAGCCTGCCCTGGTGAGGGCCCGGGGGGGATATCGGTTGTCTAAAGAGCAATGGGGTCACGCGAGAGTGGCTTGAAATACTTCACACCCCATTACCATAGTGTCATTTATGACACAATTTTGAAAAAACCTAAATAATCCCATGATTACTTAAGGGTTTGATCAGTTCTTCTCTTTACAGCTAGCGAGAAATTTCGCTTAATCATGTGATCACTAATGTATAATCACTAAATTGAGTGAAATTTAGGAGCAACAGAAATAACAAGTATTAGTGAGAATTATGGTTAATCCATTTTCAACCTTAAAGTGTTTGAAGATTAAAAAACAACCAAAACTATAATTCGCTGTTATTTCGATAAAAAAGGATATGAAAATGCGAAAAGGGAATATTCTCATGTTGGGCGCGTCAGCGGCCGCAATGATGGCGTTTCAGCCCGCCATTGCGCAAGACGGGGCGCAGGAAGACGAAATCGTCGTACAGGGACGGGTCTTCCGTGACCCGTCTGACGCCACAGCGACAAAGCTGTCTACACCCATTGCGGAAACAGCTTCTCAAGTTACTGTTTATAACGAAGATTTCTTAGACTCTATTGGGATTACGAACTTTGTTGATGCCGTGAACTATGTACCAGGTGTGTCTTCTTACGCTTCTGGGTTTGAAGGGGCTTACTTCTTCGTGGCTCGTGGTTTTGGTGTTTCTGAGCGGAACGGTATTCGGATTAATGGAGCACCAATCGGGGATGACTTCTTCTTTGATAACATCGCTCTTGAAAGACTTGAATATGTCAAAGGGGCTCAAGCGGCCGCTTACGGTGAAGTGAGTGCGGGTGGTTTTATTAACGTTGCCTTGAAAGAAGGATCAAGTGAAGAGCTTGGGGGTACAGCCCAGCTTCGTTATGATTCTTTCAATACTGTCCGTTCTGAGCTGACTTATGGGGGCCCTTTAAATGAATCAGGAAGCCTTCGTGGTCTTATTGGTTGGGCTGGAGAGCAATCCGACGAGTATTATGACGATGGTGACAGTAAGTCCCAAGCTGTTTTTGGGACAATCAGCTATGATTGGACAGATCGTTTTACCACAAGTTTGAATGCTTACTATGATGACCGCTCAAGTAAAATTAACTCAGGTCTTCCTATAGGAGAGGATCTAACTGATCCTGCAAACCCTGTATATAGTGTGGTTTCCTACGATAAGAATTTATTTGCAGCTGGTACCCATGGTAACCAAAGCAGTAACTTCTTCTTTATCCAAGGTCTCGCCTCTTTTGAAGTGAACGACAGAAACACAATTACAGCCTCTTACTCTTTAGTAGATGCAAATCAGGAGCGTGAGGACCAAGAGCCTGCTGCTTTTGATTATGGCCAATTTGTTGACTTAACACCAAACCTACCAGGTGGTGCTGTTAATCCAAACTTTGGCAATGTCGGCCTTGACAGTTTTGCTTTTGATAAACTCGTAGAAACAACTTATGCTGAGATTCGCTGGACAGGTGATGTTGATCTGGGTCAAAATGCTGTTCTGAACTATGTGTTCGGTGGTGAGTATTATAATTTTGAACGTAAGTTCATTGATTACACCATTGGCGCAGGTGACACGACACTAAATGTGTTTAATCCTGATCGGAGTGGACCGAACCCTTTCTCAAACAAGACATTTGATGAAGATTTTGCTCAAGAGAACGAGGTTTATTCTCTTTCAGCTCTGTTTGGTCTTGATCTTTATGAGAGACTGCGTCTGAACGCGGGTATTCGTTATGATGATCGTGAAGGTAGAGAGAATACAACTGATGCTGCAAATACAGAAGCATTTCCTGTAGAAAATACTGTCTACTCTGCATCTGTGGTTTATGATGTTCTTGAAAATGTACATCTTTACTATGCCTATGGTCAAGGAATTGAATATAACACGAGTGTAACTTGTAATGGCGTTCCTCTTGATCCTGAGGAAAATGAATCTCATGAAATTGGAGCAAAATGGGAAGTCAGTTCTACTTTAATTGCAGGTGTTGCTATTTTTGACAATTCTTCACAAAACGCACCCAATGAAGTTGAGCAATGTCCTGCAGGATCAATTTTTACAACTGGGAATGTAAGCTCTGATAGTGACCAGTTTGGGGAAGGTGTAGAATTTGAACTGATCGGGAGCATCACGCCCGCTTGGAACATTTCTGCCGGCTTCTCTTATATTGACGATGGTGTTGGTGACTCACCTTTCGTTACACCTGAAACAACAGCAACATTGTTCACCACCTATGACTTCCTTGATGGTCCTTATGAGGGCTTAGGTTTCGGGATTGGTTTCCGTTACGAAGCGGAGCGTCCTGTTGAAGGTGGAGTTGACGTTCCTGCCACGGCTGCTGATGTAATGGGATTTGATCCTGAGACGAGCAATTCCCGTTTCATTAGCTTCCCCGATGCTATTGAAGATGGTCTTGGTGATTACTTCACCATTGATGCGGCTGTTTACTATCAGCTAACGGATAATGTGGATATTGCAGTTAATATTCAAAACCTCAATGACGAAGAATACTACAGCTCCTTTGGCGATCCCTTCTTCAACCTTATTCGCCAACCCCCACGGAATGTGGCCTTTACAATAAATATTGATTTTTAATCCTTAGATTAGAAATAAATGCGGAGAATGGCGGTCAGAAATGGCCGCCATTTTTCGTTTGTGCTCTTGAAGGCGAGAGCATCACGCACAAAGCATGGCCTAGCCCTTACCTTGGCTCTTCATGAGGGGTATGTTCAGAAGCGAGCCCTATAAAGAGATAAAGACCTTTTATCCATCTCAATGGATTTCAAATGGCCTTTATTCTTGTCTATGCTGATGACCTGTTTTGGTTCCTTCAAAAGGATGAAGGGGCCGTTTACATATCCGCCAATAAATGTGCCCGACGGTCTGCATCTGACAGACGGTCTTTTTTACTTCGTCCAATGATAAAACCGATAACGCCAATGATGATCCACGAGCCAAGAACAATAAATTCTAGCGGCAGAACCCAAGCGCGGTTCAGAACAGCAAAGTAAAGGGCAGCGCCTAAGACAAAGAAAGAGGACGAAACGCCCACCAACGGCAGAACCAATGAAACAGGCTCACCCGAGATCTTTTTCTTCGCTAACCGAAACTTCAGAAGCGCTAAGCAAACGCCCAAATAGGCAAGGCTGAACACGATAGCGCCTGTGTCCACGAGGGGCAGGATAGCACTTTTCCCAAATAGGCCGCCAATAATACCAAGCAAGCTCAATAATAAAATGGCGCGAACAGGTGTGTTGGTTTTCTCTCCCAAATGGCCAAAGGTGGGAAATACAATTTCGGATCGACCAAGGGCAAATAACATCCGTGAGCCCCCATAGACAAAAGCATTCCATGTGGAAATCAATCCAAGCAACCCGGCCACTAAAACGAGACGACCGACCCATTCAGATCCGGTGGCCGCGACCACCGCCGCTTGGACAGGGAGATCAGACCCCAGCAACTCACTCCGGGGCATGGCCATGCCCGTCGCGAAAATAAGGATGGCATAAAATATCGCGGCGCTGATAATGGCAACAATCAAAACTGTCCGAATGGCTTTCGCAGGGGCCTCCGCCTTTTTTTCACTCATGCCTTGAGGGATGATATTAAAGCCGCCGAACCAAAAGGGAACGGTGACAAATACAGCAAAAAATCCCATGAGCGCATTTTGCGTAGGGTCACCAAAATAGGGCTCTAGATGGGCCGATGATCCGTTCAAAAGGGCCAGAACCACAAATATAATCGTGATGCCAATCAATCCAAAGGTGACAAATTGCTGAAAGGCCCCTGAACCGCTTGCCCCTCTTATATTCAGAAATGCCAGTATTGCTGTACAGAGTAACCCCGCGACCACTCCGCCAAGCGATACCTCCGTCTCCGCAACGCTATACAAGACAGGTCCCTTTAGGACAGGGAAAAGAGCTTCGATAATCCACCCTACAGAGACAAATTCAAAGATAATAATGCCAACATAGGCGAGCACCATCACCCACCCCATGAAAAAGCCAGCTTTTAACCCAAAAATCTCATGGGCATAGGTCAACTCTGCCCCCGCCACAGGATATTCAATGGCTAACTCCCCATAACAAAGCGCAATATAAAGAATAAAGACACTTGCGGTGAGAAACGCCAAAGCCCCCCCGATAGATCCCGCTGAGCCAAGCCAACTGCCCATCACGGTGATCCACCCCACACCGATGATAGAGCCAAAGCCATAGGAGAATAATTGTTTTAAGGAGAGATCTTTACTTAACTTTTCGACCATGTCAGCGCTGGACCCCTCATTATTTTGGTATGCCTATGGACATTGTTGATGGTGAATAAGGGTCAAGTTATAGGCCTAATCGTTATAATGTCTATATCGAGACATTATCTCTACATTCTTCTAAGTAAAGCCCGCCCAAGATAACGGCCCGAATTGCTGTTATTTCGAGGGGGTGAAGGCTATTCCATGTAAACACAGAAAATGGAGATTAAAAATTATAATAGTTTCAACAGATAATTTATCTTTATAAGATGGATCCAGTCAGGATCCAAAAGGGTAAATCTCAGTTAGAATTTGGCTTCAGTCGCTTTTGAAAACAACCACAATTTTTTAGCTGCCCATGGCTGAGTTTGGTGAAATAATCTTGAAGGGCCAGGCCTAAGATATCTTGTTGGGAATTTTGGGTAATGGCGGAGACAAGCTGCAAAAGATGACGCTGTTTGGCCTGTAGGCGAACGGAAATTTTGTGAACTGACTCATCTGAAGGCGAAGCATTTATACTTTTTTTTATCTTTCGCGGCAGGGGAATGGTCGTTCCGCAAGATGCGTTCTGAGATTTGCGCTCTTCTGCTTTGGGGCTCAAGTTTTTTCTCAGTGTGGAGCCAATAGGGGGAAAGGCCTCTTTCGTTGGGGCAGCACTATCTCGATACGATTCTTCGGTAAGGGTGTGAGTGGAGGTGGGTAAAGCTTCACCTTTACGCGCAAGAAGACCGCTGTGAAGTTGGGCGAATTTTGTTTGAGCCATTTTAAATTCTCTTGTCTGAATTTTACCTAAAGGTACGGCGGCCGAAACTGGGGGCACGGCGGCGGTCAATCATCCCAGGAGGGGGACCACTATCTGCTTGTCGTCTGTCAAAGGTTTCCCAAAGGGGGCTCTCTTTTTCTACCTCTTTATGTTGAATAGGGGCAGTTGAGGCTGTTTCTAATGTCAGATCGACGACCTCCTTCAGTAAAAGATCTTCTTCAACTTCTGTAGGCGGAGGGGTGACTACATTAGTCTTTGCGGAGGATACAGGAGAGGGCGCAGGGGAAGTGTTTTGACTTCGTATAGGGGAGAGAAGTTCAACTTCAAAATGTTGACCGGCATAGCTCGAATTGACTTCTACCCCATGCTGAAGGCGTCGTAAACGGTCCTCTAAATAATTCCACAGTGTCGTCACCTCCTTTGCGGAGCGACAATTTGAATTAACTTCCCCCACAGTGCGGCCGTCAATCATGCTCGCGGCAAAATCCACACGATTATGGAGGGTAATGGGCGCGACAGTTCCGTGCTGAGATAAACTAACAGCGGTTTCGCTTGTGATTTTTGCGCGGGCTGTGGCGCAGTTAATGACAAACACAAGTGGCTTTTGTTGTTGTTCCACAAGGTCCACCGTAACGCCCACAGCCCTTAAATCATGGGGGCTAGGGCGGGTGGGGACCACCACTAAATCTGCATGGGATATAACTTCAGTAATCGCATGGGTCACCGCAGGCGGGGTGTCAATCACAATGAGTTTAACCCCACTTTGTTTCAAAAGAGCGATATCTTTTTGTAAATTTTGTACCGTTGTTTGCGCAAATACGGGAACTTCGCTTGCTCTCGCGTTCCACCACTTTGCTAAACTGCCTTGAGGGTCTGTGTCGATAAGGGCAACAGGCCCCGCGCCAGCAAGCTGGGCATGTACGGCGATATGACCCGATAATGTTGTTTTGCCAGAGCCCCCTTTTTGGGAAGCAAAAACAAGAACCTGTGAATTGTCTGTCATCAAATTGCCCCTTTAAAGTCCCTATGGTGGTGCACTGATAAGTAGTTCATTGCTTCAAAATCCAAATCGCCAGTTTCTGTAAATAGGCTAGATGAGTCTTTCGCAAATTTCACAAAAGCACGAAGACATTGTTGAGCAGCTAAATAAAATTTTAAAGTTTGATAAAAATTTATCGAAAATTATAGGCTCTATACGGATAAGAAAATTTCTTATTCATAATGAGAGCATCTTAGGATCAGTAAGGTTACGGGCCAATTAATCTAAATGCCACATTTACGATATTTTTCGTGGGCAGAAGCATTTCCTGGGCCAGGCTTCGCTTGGAACAGTTTTAAAGGGTCTCCGCTTCAATTGGAATCGCGGAGACCCTTTAAGTCTTTGTTTTTTCGCATTTCCGGACGGCCAACCGCACACACTTGGCCTGGAAATGCTTTAAAGTGTTCAAACCAGGATCTAACACATCCCTTATATGATGGTGTCTTGTTCCAGTTAAAAATGGAGCTCTATTTGTGAGGGCTCAAAAGCTGAGGCGCGATAAAAGTCAGGAAATGACTTAAAATGACCCAAAGGCAGTCGGTGCTGCAATCATTTGATCCATGCGAAATATATTACGGGCCGCTGTTTCGTGATCTGAATATCCAAAAACAAGATGCAAATCCGTATTAATTCTGATAGTCGTGTTATCGGTCGTATTACTGACCACACGGGTCAATCGATCGTTGATCTCTCCAGCGCTCGAATTAAAGCCCGATTGATAATTTGTGTCTAAGGCGCGGTTTAAAATATCTGCATTGGTGACAAAGGAAATGACGTCGCCGGTGCCTGAGTCTATCTGAAAGCCAAAATCGATATCATAGCCGCCAATCAAAAACCCGCCTCGGGCTTCAGACATCTCATCTATGCTCAAAGGCGATTGTTCTAAATCTAACAATTCAGTTTCCGCCACAAGAGGGGCCTCTTCCAAAGAAGGAGGAGCACCGATCATATTGCTTGCCAAAAAGAAGAATGCATCAATCATTTTAAAAACCTGAAATCGGATTAAAACCTGAGTTTAAAACACGTGTATTATGGAGTGTTTCTTGCTGCAAGTCTGAAAAAGTGGGGCCATCAATAGGACGCCCCACGGGGTGCGCCCGCCAGTCTTCTGCCATATTCCAAGAGGCTTTCCCTTGGGCAACATTACTGCGGATAAAGAGAATAGTCCCATCCCAAGAGGCTTCAAATTCCCTCTTGGACCGAACCACTAGCCCGGTAGAGGGGTCCCCAATTAAAACGCGATTATCTTTAACGCCTTTAATCACAACAAAATGCTTATACCCATTCACATCAATCAACGCGATGCCAGGAACGCCAACTTGCATGACTTTCTCAAGATCCATGGCATAGCCGTCAGCCACAAGTCCCTCTCTTTTTAAATAGGATTGCATATCCAATAGAGAAAAGCCGCGTTGGCGGATTGAGTCTTGATCCCCAATTTCAAACATGACCGTGAAAAGGTCCCGCTCTGTGCGGGGGATCCCGTAATGATGGGTAAGGAGGGTTGCAAGGGCTGCTGACCCGCAAGAGAAATCTTTTTCTTGTCGAATAACCCGCGCAAATTGGCGCTCTCGATAGGTTTCGACGGGGATTGAAATATTAGTGCCCGCGAAAATACGCTCATAGGGCGGATGCTTTTTGTCCGTTTGGGCAACAGCGATGGAGGAACTTAAGACAGTCAAAAAAGCGGCCACACATAAGGTCACATATGGAGAACGTATGGCCATCATCTTCAATTTATCTTGAAGCCGCATTTACGTTGAAAATATTTTGGAAAATCACATTATTTCCAGAATTGACGTAAACGGTCGTAACGCCTCTGTTTCCAGTCACGACGGTACCTGAAATATATCCTGTTTGTGTATCGGATATGCTGGTGTCGGATATGGTCCCACCATTTTGACCTAAATTACCTTGAACCAGAATATAGCTGTCATCAAACGCGCTCGCGGATCCACCGGATTTTTCTTGGAGGACCTCCACACTCATACTGTCAAAGGAAGAGAAGGGGTCATCGGAAGACGCTATTTCTAGGCTTTGTTCGGCCATCATATCCGTATTTGTATCATGAGCGGGAGCTTCAAGTGAAAACGTATCTAGGCTTTGACCGGGAAGGACAAACGCAATGGGCATCAATAAAGCATGAAACATAACAACAACTCGGAACTAAAGAACACGACAAAAGATAGAAGTGGCGACAGTCTCGTAAAAGACTGCCGCCGGAACATTCACCAACCTTAGTTTGTAGGTGTTTGTACGTTGATGTTTGTGGAGTTGTTGAAAGAACCAACACCTGTGTTTGTGTTCACAGAGAAGACACCACTTGCACCTTCAAAAGTTTGAGCACCAACATTACCAGTTGTGACAAGGATGCTGTCGCCACCTTTTTCAGCCAAGATAGCAGCTTCAGAAAGACTTACACCAGTGAATGATGTGTCAAGCTGAGTTGCGTTCAACTGAACAGTATCAACAGTCAATGTAAGTGTGTTGGTGTTATCAACACGTGAGTGATTGTTGGTTTCTGTGTAAGTTACAGTTGAATTGTCTGACCCTTGAGCAGAACCGTCACCCGCATTTTGGGTATTATTGTCTGAAGAATCTTCAAGATTGTTTGACGCTACAGTGTTTCCGTCATCACCAGAACTGTCAGTGTTGTTTGATCCTACAGCATTGTTAGAAGCAACAGTGTTGTTGTCATCGCCAGATGAGTCAGTGTTGTTTGACCCGTTGCCGTCATCACCAGAAGAATCTGTGTTGAATGAAGCAAGAGCGTTACCATCATCACCAGATGAGTCAGTGTTGTTTGACCCATTGCCATCGTCACCAGAGCTGTCTGTCAGTGTGTTGTTGGAGAAATTACCATCATCACCAGAGCTGTCTGTGTTGTTAGACGCCAAAGTGTTGGTGTTGTTGTCATCACCTGAGCTGTCAGTGTTGTAAGACCCAACGTCGTTATTGTCGTCACCTGAGCTGTCAGTTGCTGTCAATGTGTTGTTAGAAGCAACCGCATTGTTGTCGTCGCCAGATGAGTCAGTGTTGTAAGACCCAACATCGTTGTTGTCGTCACCTGAGCTGTCAGTCAAAGTGTTGTTTGACGCGATGTCATTGTTGTCGTCGCCAGAACTGTCAGTGTTGTAAGATCCAACGTCATTGTTGTCATCGCCAGAAGAATCTGTGGCAGTGAATGTGTTGTCAGAAGCAACACTGTTATTGTCATCACCAGATGAGTCAGTCGCAGTGTTGTAAGATCCAACGTCATTGTTGTCGTCGCCAGAAGAATCTGTGGCAGTGAATGTGTTGTCAGAAGCAACACTGTTATTGTCATCGCCAGATGAGTCAGTAGCAGTGTTGTAAGATCCAACATCATTGTTGTCGTCGCCAGAAGAATCTGTGGCAGTGAATGTGTTGTCAGAAGCAACGCTGTTATTGTCATCGCCAGATGAGTCAGTTGCAGTGTTGTAAGACCCAACATCATTGTTGTCATCGCCAGAAGCATCTGTCGCTGTCAATGTGTTGTTAGATGCCAAAGTGTTGGTGTTGTTGTCATCACCAGAGCTATCTGTGTTATTGTTCCCGCCACCTGGGTTATTAGAAGCAACAACGTTACCTTCGTTGTTTGTATTTCCTTCACCAGCGTTCACATTGTCAGAACCTTGGCCGTTGCCGATAAGATTGTCATCGTCAACAGAATCATCCGCGAAAGCATTCGCAGTCATAAGGGCAGCTACAGATACTGCGCTTAAAATTACTTTTTTCATTTTACTATACTCCTAGAGTCTCGTTTGCACAAACAAGCGAGATGTTGAATATCTTCAAAATCTATGAGGGTACTTAATACGCACAGAAACTATGCGCGCACTCTCTCTCCTACAACTCGCTAATGCCTACTAAACAATTAATTTTCAAATTGTCAATCCGAAAATAGACGGAATACGGTGTTTTTTTAAATAAAAACAAGAATTTTGCAGAAGCTTCATATTACGGAGGGTTTGAAATGAAGAAGAGGGAA
>JBCCMT010000009.1:0-17994 GCA_039026195.1 Pseudomonadota bacterium
CAGTCTCACCACATCCTTTAAACACATAACATCTAACCCATGGGCGGCGGTGTTTAGCCGGTCTAGCCAGATCTGTTTATCTGAAACGACCGGGAAGGGAGCGGCGGGGGCCTGAAGAGCATTTTGCAAAAAGACATTTACGGACATCCCCAACACCGTCGCAAGCTGATATAATCTGTTAACAGATAAACGATTGGCCCCTGTCTCATATTTTTGTATTTGTTGAGGGGAAAGATGCGCTTGTTCAGCCAGTTTTTGTTGGCTGATTCCTTTTGTCTCTCTGACAAGCCTTAGATATTGACCAAGCTTTACGTCAATTCCACTCGGGGCTCTCCTATTCTGCTCCTTTGCCTTTGCAGAAGTATGAGACTGTTCAAGCGCCTCTATTTGACATGGAGGCTTTTGATGTTGGCCATGATGCTCCCGTTTCATATTTCACCTTCAAGAAAAAATTAGCCCTATGTAAGCGTCTCAACCCTGAGGGGTATGGAGCTGTGATTTCTAGTCTTGATTGTATTTCTTACTGTTCTATGAAGGGGAGTGATGAAATTCGAGAAAAAGGATCTTCTATGGGTGGGGAAAAGGACCTTATAAGAGAGGTTATAGATGACATTGATGATGACGTCATGGTTTTGCGGTTTCTTCTCTTGTTGCGGGATGAGGCTTTTCGGAAAGCCATGGAAAAGATTTTAGATGCGTCCCCGTCTTTGCGGGACGCCTTGGTCAAAGCGGCCTTGCATCCGGTGGACTCCTCTATTCTGCCCCTCAACGATGATAGTCAAATCATGTCTTAGGGCTATAGCTGCGTTGCTTCTACGGCGATGGCGCTCACCATTTCTCGCAAATTTTCTGTCACGTTTCGATGGTCTGATAACCCATATTGCCGCTCTAAATAATCAATGCCGGTGATGGCCAAATAGACTTGATCACCCTTTTGGTAAATTAGCGCGCGCAAGGGCAGTTCAGCGCCCAACAAGGGCTCAGCCTGTAATAGAGGGGTCCCGCCTCTCGGATTGCCAAAAATCACCAATGTTGAGGCATCAAGCTCCATCTCAATATTTTCAGCGCTGGCTGCATGGTCGATCATCGCAAAAACCGTGAGATCCCGTCGGTCCAGCGCCTCTAATAGGGAGGAGAGCGTGCCGCTATGACCAAGGCTGCTCTCCACAATTTTAAAGCGATCTTGGATCAAGGCTGATGGGCTCGACCCCTCAATGACAACAGGGCCGTCTGATGCAGGTTCTGCCTCTGTGCAGGCCAGTAAACTTAAAGCGGCGATCCCGCCAAAAAGAAACTTTTCCATGGCATTTCCTCAATGCATCAAACATAAACAATAGTTAAGATAAAAAGACGCTCCGATAAAGGCTATTCCCTCTCAGCAATGGACAAAATATCTTCCTTTGCCGCCATGGTGGCGCGATACCCCTCTTGTTCAAAGATTTCATAAAGATCGAAGGAAGCCGCACTCCCCATACTCAAATTCGGGGTAATCCTCAGATCGGCAATGTCCACTTGGGCGCGGGCCCGTGCCAATTGAGCCTGAATGATATCCGTGGTGGCGATGGCTGTCTCCAAAAATTGAGGTCGCGAAAGGGCTTGCGCCTTCGCTAAGGCCAACCGGCGGGTGATGTCCTGGCTTTGGGTTTTGATAAAAGTTTCAATGGCTTGAAAGGGGCCTTCTTCCGCGGGTTCTTCTGCTACGGGTACCACAGCCCGGGTGGTAGGCCGATTAAAGCGTTTTAAGGGCCCATGGATATGGTCGTTCAAATCAATGGCGATGATACGCTCCGCCCCTAAGGCGCGGGCAAGATTTACGGGCACAGGATTGGCCGCCGCCCCATCGATGAGCCAATGTTCCTGGCCTGTTTCTCGGTAGCGAACCGCTTGCATGATCATGGGCACAGCGCTTGAGGCCCGGCAGGCTTGGAGGACTGACCCTTGGGTTAGCCAAACCTCTTCCCCCGTCCCTAGGTCTGTGGCCACCGCCCCCCACGGGACAGAAAGATCTTCAACATTCTGATCCGCATGGTGAAAAATGTCGAAGGCCTTTTTAGGGTCGATCAGCCCGCCCCGGTTCAAATTAAGACCAAAGCTTTTCATAGCCTCGATAGGGCTTAATTCCCGTGCCCAACCTTGAAATTCTTCCCAAATATCAAGCAGTTTCGCCGCTGACACCAGGGCGCCCACAGAACAGCCCGCATAGACATCAATATCGATATTCAATTCATCAAAGGCCCGCAAAGCCCCCACATGGGCCCAGCCCCGGGCAGCGCCAGAGCCGAGGGCAAGCCCAAGGCGAGGTCGCTTTTTTTCATCACGCGAAGAAGATGCCCTCAATGCGATATCCCCTTTATAATCCACAAGAATTTAGTTACGAATATGAAGGGAATCGTGACCATATAAAGTCTTTATTTCCCATGTCTTCTAAAGACATAAGGCATTTTGAGCGCAAGTTGAGGCATTCTATGGGTTTTCCAGCCATCCGTTTTTTAAATTTTGGATCGAAAAAAAAGGATCCTATTCCAAAAGTGGATGTTTCAAGAGTGTTACGGTCCTCCGCCGCGCTGATACCTGACCAAGGTGAGCTCTCGCAAGGGGGCGATGGCGCCTCTCCCTTTCCCTCCCCCCTAAATGAGGAGGGGAAATTGGTACTGCCCCAAGCCGCTTCAACCAGGGTAGGGGCAAAGCCCGTTGTGAAAGAGGCCGCCCTTTCCGAGGCGGCCCCTAACTTTGAAATGCTAAGCGCCTTGAGTGATAAATTAGAGGCCGATGAGGGGGAGGCCTCAACGCCGCCAAAACCTGAAACAAAAAAAGCGGGCGTTGATCATCCGTCATCGTCTTTTTCTGATCAGGACATTGATGCCAAACCGGCTTCTTCTCCCAAAATGTCATGGGTGGAAAAGCTTACGCCTTTGATCCTATGGGCGTCTTTAGCCCTTGTGGTCGGCAGTATGGTATATGGGGTATCGCGGGGCGGTGTAGACATTTGGGTGGCCACGATTTTGGCGGCGGGTGTCTTATTATTCTTTACCCTGTTTATATTGGCCGCAGTGACCAAGGCCTATTCACCTTTATTATTTGCAAATGTCATTTTGAAGCGTCGCGCCACCCGCAAAAAAGGTGAAGCGGCGGTATTGGCGGGCGGGGATGTTCTCTCTGTTCTAGGGTTGGCGGAAAGTATTCTTGATGCGGATGCAGATGCCCGGTTGGTCACTACCCAAGATGGTGTCGTGGTTTATGCCAATGATAGCTATATGAAAATTGCCACCGAAGCTGGCGTGGTAGGCACCACGGGTCTACCGCCGCGAATTGACCGCCTATTTGGTCAGGCAGGCACAGAAAGCTCTAAAATGTTTCGGCTGGCCCGCGCTGCGCGTAGTTGTGCCCCCGCGGATGAGGTGATTACCCAAGCCATGGGCCATGCGGTGGTGGCAGAGCAAATTCCCCGCCGCCGTTTTGAGGTTTCTGTCCGTCCCATGCGTGATGGGGACCAGTATGTGGCTTGGCGTTTGCGGGAAGTGCCCATTGAAAGCGCACGGGATAGTTTGCGGACCTCTTATGCTGATTATCCCCGCCCTGTCTTTGCGGTGGAACGGTCAGGGAATTTGGCATGGATGAATATCGCTGCGGCTGACACGGTGGGGGTCCGACCTGGGGCCACGTTGTCCTTGAATGATTTTGTGCTGGGGGAAACAAAGGAAATTGTTTCAAGCCTGTGGGATGATCAGCCAGAAGAGGTGGAGGGGCGCATCCGCACCCGTGATGGGGAGAGCAATAATCTAAGCGTTGTGTTCACCCCCTTTGGAAAAGGCGGGGTTGGGGAAGGTTTTGTCTGTGTGGAAATGCTTCCTAAAGGGGGGGTGCTAACAGAAAAAGGGGCGGCGGATCTGGCCTCCGATGTTACCGAAGCACCCTTTGGGGTCGCGGTGGTGGAAGGGGACCCGGGGACGGCCGCCAAGCTCACCTCTGTCAACAAATTATTTAGCGATGCCTTTGGCGCAGACCAAGGGATGAGTTTGGCAGAAACCCTCCCCCCCCAAGCGGTGAGGGATATTGTGGCGGCTTTGCGAAGCCGCGCGCAAACCCAAAGCTTAACCCGTCCGGTGGAGGTCACCATTGGGGAGGGGGCTGCGGCCAGTATCTTCCGTGTTTATGCAAGGCCCATTAAACGGCGCCGCGGGGCTTACGGCCCTAAACAAACCGTTCTTTATGCGGTGGATGTCTCTTTCCAAAAGCGGATGGAGGAAGATTACGCCCATGATAAACGGTTAAAGGCGATTGGAAAAATTGCCGGCAGTGTGGCCCATGACTTTAACAATTTCCTTCAAGCCATGATGGGGGCGACAGAGCTGATGATGCGCCGCCACCCGGCCGGGGATCCAAGCTATCCAGATTTGGTTTCTATCCGGGAAAATGGCCAACGGGCCCGGAATTTGACATCTAATCTTCTTGCCTTTTCCCGAAAGCAGACACTGCAGTCGGAGGTGATGTCGCTTACGGACTTATTATCAGAATTCACCCCCTTTGTGCAGCGGTATGTGACCGAGAAAGTGAAGCTAAAGGTCAATCATGGCCGTAACCTTCCCTTTATCAAGGCTGATAAATCTCAGTTGGAACTTGCCATTATGAATTTGGCGGTGAATGCGCGCGATGCCATGGATAAGGGAGGGGTGCTGACCATATCCTCCAGCCGTGTGGAGGCGGGCGAGGTAGCAAAATATGGATATGCGGTCTTAGATGAAATTGATTACGCCCTCATCGAGATAGCCGACACAGGCAAAGGGGTGCCTGAAGATATTGCAGAAAAGATTTTTGAACCCTTTTTCACCACCAAAGGGGAGGGGAAGGGGACGGGCCTTGGCCTTTCCACCGTGCACGGTATCATCGGTCAGTTGGGCGGGCGTATCTTCCTCTATAACCGCCCTGGGGAAGGGGCGACGTTCCGGATCTTCCTGCCCGCCATGTCTGAAGAAGAGGCCGCTGAAATGCGTCCTCAACCCGCGGCTACACAAGATAAGCCTGAGCCCCAGGTTGATGATCTCACAGGAAAAGGGCGTATTCTTATCGTCGAAGATGAAGACAGTGTACGTAATATTGTTGTGCGGGCCTTGGCGATGTGCGGCTATGAAATTGTTGAGGCTTGCGATGGTGATGAGGCATTAGAAATGATTGAAGAGGGCGAAGGGCCCTTTGATGTGGTCTTGTCGGACATTATGATGCCTGAGATGGATGGCCCCACTCTAATCGCCGAGGCAGGTGAAAAATTACAAGGGGCAAAAGTAATCTTCATGTCCGGTTACGCAGAAACAGCGATGCAGGATAAGCTTGGAAATATTGAGGGCGCTCGGTATTTACAAAAACCCTTCACCCTGACGAAAATCGCGGCCACCGTAAAAGAGGCCATGGCAGCGTAAATTTTGAGGTTACTGACCGGAGCAGTCGTGGGCCGAAAGAGGTATAGGGGCCCATACACCTATGGCTTGTTTGTCTCATCTCCTCCGGTGGGCCGAGGGGGAGATATAAAAACTTATGAGTATGACGATTAAATTATGAGTATAAAGACTGAACTTACGACTATAAGTATGACAATTTAACAATGATAATACTTTATAATGTAGGGTCAGTATGAATTACGGAATACTCTCAATTGTTATACTTTACCAACTTCTCACAATTTTGGGTGTCGCCTATTATTTAATGCAAAAGCATAGACTTTACAAAGGCGAAAAAGATTCCTTCACCCATGCTGGACATGGATTATCTGTTCCCGCCATAGCCATGACCCTCGCCCTTACGGTGCTTGGGGCCGTCCATATTATTGGGGTGTTTGAAAAGACTTGGGTCTTAGGTGCAGGGGTCATTTGGTTCAGTTTTGCCAGTGTCATTCTGCTGTGTGTTGTTTGTCTTGCCACCGGGCGCTGGGTTCGGCGGTTGGGGATCGCCACGGTGCCTGAGCTTTTAGAGCGGGGCTATGGGCTTGAAACGCGCCTGACGGTGTCTTGCGTGATGATTGGGTCTATTTTTGGGATTATCACCCTTGAGGCGCAAGGACTTGGTGTTCTTCTTTTCTCCATGACCGGCTGGTCCATCCCCGTCGGGGGCGCCGTTGGGGCGGGCTTAGGCATCTTATATGTTATTTTTGCCGGGATGCGCGAAATCAGCTGGCTAAATATTATCAACGCCGTTGTGATGTATATCGCCCTCATCTTGGCAGTGATCTTCATTGGCTTTGCCTTGCCCGGCAATGGGTATGAGACCGCAGCGCAAGTCCACCGCGATGCTGGGAATGCCCGTCTTCTTAATCCCTTTGGGGATGTTGGGGTTATCTTTGCTTTTGGTATCCCGATTGTCATTGCCATTGTCTTTAGTCAGTCCACCAGCCAGATGCTTCTTCAAACCGCGATGTCGGCAAAGACAGAGAAAACTTTATTACGGTCGATGTGGATCGCAGCGCCGGTGAACGGAATGTTTGCTGTGTTGGCGACTTTATTGGCTTTAGCTGCCATGTCTGTTCCCGAATTTGCTGAGTTGGGCAGTAAAGTGGCTACCACCGAAATGCTGGTTTCCCTCTTACCGCCATGGTTATCGGGGCTCTTGCTTGCGGCATTTGCAGGGGTGATTTTATCAACCTTTGCCATGACCGCGCTTGCGTCCTCCACCCTTTTTGCCACGGACATTTATAAAAGACTGTACCGTCCTGATGCGACCGATGCGCAGGTCACATGGGCAACACGGATTATGATTGTTATCCTTGGGTCGATTTCTGCTGTGTTGGCGGGGTTCATGCCGCCTATTTTAAGTGGGGTTGCATGGCTGTTGGCGTGGCTTACCCCTGTGTTCTGGGTGGTGATTTTTGGTCTTTTCTGGAAGCGCAACCAGCCCGTGGCCATCACCGCCCTCATCGTGAGTTGGATATTGAACTCTGCCTGGACCTTTACGCCCCTACCTGAATGGGTTGGCCTTGTGGGGGTTCATAACGCTTATGTCACATTCCTCACCGGCCTTGTGATTATGGTTGTGGGCATTCTCTTCTTCGGCGGGCGCCCTGGGATGATGAAAGATGAAACCCTTATTCAGCAGCGGCCCGCTGCAATGTCACAAGCAGAATAGAGGATCCATATGGCCTGGAGCATTATTTTAACAAGCCTGTCCGTCATTTTAGGTATTATGGTGGTGGCGCAAATTCTCTATCTATTATTCGGGGGGAAAGAGACACAAGGAGATGACACATGACCGAAGCCATGAAAGAAATGATATGGATGGGCGGGTGCGCCTCCATTATGGCTATTTTTGGAATGATCGCTTTTATTGGATATCAGCGGCTTCAAAAAAGACTGAAGTAAAAGAGCCTAGGGTGCGGTGACCTTCTCCTTTTTGAGGATAGATGCATCGGGGCAACCCCGGGGGAAGATGAATAGCTATAAACAACCCATGATCTACGGCTTGTAAAAACTTCAATTCCTATATCTATAGATCAATATAAGGCGTTTTCTCTTCACAGTTCGCGCCTATATTTGTTCATCACTGATATATCCTCTTGATATATGTGGATAACCCTATAGCGTGTTTTCCGTAAGGGGGATTCGCATGATAGGATATAGAAAAGATATTGATGGATTGCGGGCCATCGCTGTGCTCGCTGTTATCTTCTATCATGCAAATATTCCGTTTTTTTCAGGTGGATATGTCGGTGTCGACATTTTCTTCGTGATCTCCGGATATTTAATCACCCGGGTGATCCAGCAAGATATTCACACTCAAACATTCTCCCTATGGCGGTTTTATGAGCGCCGTGCCCGGCGCATCCTACCGGCCTTATTCTTTATGCTAGCCGCCACGTTTTTGGTCGCGCATTTCTTGTCCACACCGCAAGATTATGCGAATTTTGCCAGCTCTGCCGTTGCGGCCACGGCCTTTTTGGGAAATGTTTTTTTCTTTCTAAAGACCAATTATTTTGATGCCTCTGCTGACTTTCAACCGCTGTTACATACATGGTCCTTAGCGGTAGAGGAGCAATTTTATATTTTCCTTCCCCTCTTGCTGATTTTTGCGGCGCGAAGGGGCGGTGTGAAGTGGGTCTTATGGGCTCTATTCTTTTTATCCTTTCTGGCGTCGTTATTCATCACCCCCATCGATCAAAAGCAGTCCTTTTATGGTCTTCACACCCGGGCGTGGGAGCTGTTGGCGGGATCTCTCTTGGCGATAGGTGTATTTCCAGCACTAGCGTCAAGGGCCTATAATCAAATTTTATCCCTATGCGGTATGGGCCTTATTTTTCTCGCCATTATAACCTATACTGAAGACACAATGTTCCCAGGGGCGTCTGCCCTTTTGCCTTGCCTAGGGGCCGTCATGATTATTTGGGCGGGGATGGGGGGAAAATCGACCTATGTGAGCCAGTTTTTATGTCTTCGCCCCATGATTTTTGTTGGGTTGATCTCCTATTCCCTTTATTTATGGCATTGGCCTATCTTAGCCTTTATGAGACAATTGCGTTCACAGACCATTTTACCTCTGTTAGATGTGGGGGTGGCGCTGGTCTTGTCTTTCTTACTTGCCGTTATGTCTTGGCGATATGTGGAGCAACCTTTTCGCCAGTCGTCATTTTTATCACGCCAAAGGATATTTACCCTGTCTATCGTGGCCAGTTTTGTTTTTATGGGGCTTGGTTTTGCAACTTATATGATGAACGGGTGGCCCCACCGTTTGTCGCCGGAGCTTCAGCGCATTGCCATGGGGGCTGAAGATGTAGACCAAAAGCGCTTAAGCTGCAATCGCCGCACACCAGAAGATGGTCTTTGTACGGCGGGGCCAGCTGACGCACCTTCTTCGGTTCTTTTATGGGGCGATAGCCACGCGGGGGCGATGGTCCCCGCCTTGCAACATATTGTATCCACACAACAGGAAAAGCTAACTTATGCGACCCATGAGGCTTGCCTGCCCTTAACGGGTGTGCAGCGGGCGGGTCAGGGGAAGTCTTGTGCGCGCTTTAACGAAGCTGTCCTCACATGGTTGGAAACCAGCGACCATAGTATTCAAAAAGTGGTCCTGCTTGGCCGTTGGGCCCTCTCCGCCACAGGGGAGCGTTTGCCGGGGGAAGCGGGTGCAGCCGTTCGTTTAGAGACAATTGGGAGTGTTTATTTATCGCCCACTACAGCCCACGATAACCCAGCCCTTTTGGAGATGGGTTTGGCCGCCACTTTAGAACGTTTGGATAAGATAGGGGTGGAGGTGGTTCTTTTGGGCGGTGTCCCTGAAAGGGGTCAAAATGTGCCGCGCACGCTTTTCCATCAAACGCGGTTTGCATTACCCAATCCCTCTCTTTCCCTTCAAGACGTGCAAAAGCGTCATGGGCTATCCCACGCCATATTGACAAATCGATCGAAGGAAGATCATGTCCAATATATCCCTCTGGATCATTTCATCTGTACACCAGACTGTTTAATGGTGCATGATGATTACCCCCTCTATTACGATGATAATCATTTATCTGTTTATGGGGCGGCTGAAATATTCGGCCCTAAACTTGTGCCATATTTCAGGCCCTCTTATATGACATTGGTAAGTGCTTCAAAATAACGCCGTTATAGGGTAAGAGACACAATCAGCTCGATAAATAGGGAGATGACTCCATGACCCTTGGTGCGTTTTCATTAAGTTTGGCAGTAAAGGATTTAGCGGCGTCAAGAGCGTTTTATGAAAAGCTCGGCTTGAAAACCATGGGCGGGGACCCTGACCAAGGGTGGCTCATCTTAAAGGGCCCCACATGTGTTGTCGGGTTGTTTCAGAATATGTTTGAAAAAAACATGCTCACCTTCAACCCCGGTTGGGACCAAAATGCTCAAGAGGTGAAAGATTTTGAAGATGTAAGAGACATCCAAAAACGTCTTAAAGCCGAAGGAATAGAATTTACCCAAGAGGCCGATGAAACCACCGATGGGCCGGCCAGTTTTGTGGTGGTCGACCCCGATGGTAACCCCGTGTTGGTAGATCAACATGTGCCTAGGCCTGGGCGTCCATAGGCTCAGGAAGGCCCCTTAGCTTTTATTTCCTCTTCCCTTCGCCCCTCAATCGTTTTAACGGGGGGCGATATGGCTAGAAAATCGCACACGCAATCCCCGCCCCCTGATCGTCCAGAACATATTTTTGACGAACCTATTACGGAAGCTTTGTCCCGGCGGTACCTCGCCTATGCGCTCTCTACCATCACGGCGCGGGCCCTTCCAGATGTGAGGGATGGGCTTAAGCCCGTACACCGGCGTATTTTATATGCCATGCGCAGCATGAAGCTTAACCCCGGCGGCGGATATAAAAAATCTGCCAAAGTGGTGGGGGAGGTGATGGGGAATTTCCATCCCCATGGGGACCAAGCCATTTATGATGCTATGGTTCGGTTGGTACAGGATTTCTCTGTCCGTGTTCCCCTTATCGATGGGCAGGGTAATTTCGGCAATGTTGATGGAGACAACGCTGCCGCCATGCGGTATACGGAAAGTCGACTGACAGAGGCGGCGCAAATGCTGCTGGTGGGGATTGACGAGAATACCGTTGATTTCCGCGATACCTATGATGGCGAGGGGGAGGAGCCTGCGGTCTTGCCCGCGGCTTTCCCAAACCTGTTGGCCAATGGGTCGAGCGGGATCGCTGTGGGGATGGCCACGAACATCCCTCCACATAATGTGGCAGAGCTGATTGACGCTTGTTTGCATTTGATCAAAACCCCGGGTGCCCGCACGGAAACCTTGTTAAAACATGTGAAGGGGCCTGATCTTCCCACCGGCGGGGTGTGTATTGAGCCCCATGAAAATATTGTGGAGGCCTATGCGACCGGCCGGGGCGGTTTTCGCTTAAGAGCCAAATGGGAGATTGAGGATCTTGGGCGGGGCCGGTATCAAATTGTTGTGACGGAAATTCCGTATCAGGTGCAAAAATCTAAACTGGTGGAGCGGATTGCCGAGTTGATCCAGAATAAAAAGCTGCCCGTTCTGGTGGATGTGCGGGATGAAAGTGCAGAGGATATTCGCCTTGTGCTTGAGCCGCGGGCGGGAACTTTAGATCCTGCCGTCGTGATGGGTACCGTCTTTAAACTGACCGATTTAGAAACCCGGGTGTATTTGAATATGAATGTGCTTGGGGCAGATGGGGCCCCGCGGGTTATGGGCCTGCGAGATTGTCTCCAAGCCTTTTTAGACCACCGAAAAGACGTCTTAGTGCGAGGGACGGAATATCGATTAGAGAAAATCGCCCACCGGTTAGAAGTCTTAGACGGCTACCTCATTGCCTATCTCAACCTTGATGAAGTGATCCGGATTATTCGTTTTGAGGATCACCCTAAAGAAGAGTTGATCAAAACCTTTGACTTAACCGAAATCCAAGCTGAAGCCATTTTGAACATGCGTCTTCGATCTTTACGCAAGCTCGAAGAGATGGAGCTGAAGCGAGAGCATAAAGAGCTGAAGGCGGAACAAAAGGCGCTCAAAGCGTTGCTGAAATCTGATGACCTTCAATGGAAGAAAATTTCAGAGCAATTGCGAGAGACCAGAAAAGCTTTTGACCCAAAATCTGATTTGGGACGTCGGCGTACCATTCTAGAGGATGCGCCCGCCGACCTAGAGGTTGATCTTGAGGATTTGATTGAAAAAGAGCCTGTGACCGTGGTCATCTCTGAAAAGGGGTGGGTGCGGGCCATGAAGGGGCATGTGGAAGACCTTTCCACCATAAAGTATAAAGAGGGGGATAAGGCGCGTTTTGCGGTGCCCGCCATGACCAATGACAAGGTGATGTTGTTTGGTACCAATGGAAAATTTTTCACCCTCGATGTGAAGGACTTACCAGGGGGGAGGGGGCATGGGGAACCTGTCCGCCTCATGATTGATTTAGGGAATGAACATGATTTAGCAGAGATGTTTATTTACCAGGGGGACCGAACGCTGCTCCTCGCCTCTTCTGCGGGCCATGGCCTTTTTGTGAAAGAAGAGGATGTCTTGGCCACCACGAAAAAGGGGAAGCAAATTTTAAACCTTGCTGCTGGGGCGGAAGCGCAAGTTTGCCGGTTATTGGAGGAGGCGCCGGGTGAGAAGGACTGGACGGCGTCCCTGGGCACCAACCGAAAGTTAGTGATTTTTCCTGCGAGCGAGCTGCCCACCATGACCAAAGGAAAGGGCGTTCAATTGCAAAAATTCTCTTCCGGCGGCTTGGCGGATGCAAAAATTTTCACCTCTAAAGAAGGGCTGACCTGGGTGGACCGTGCGGGCCGGGTGCAAACAGAACCTAAATGGCGGCCCTGGGTGGGCAAGCGGGCGCAAGCGGGCAAAACTGTTCCCAAGGGCTTCCCCCGTGCGGCCAGTTTTGGACATAAGCCCTAAATCAGCTTTGTGGCTTTCTTCGGAAAGCTGACTATCTTCTTTCAAAGCAGGCGTAAGTGAAAGGTTTTTCCGTGAAGGTCATTGCCCAAAACGCTGCCGTCTTGATGATCGCGCCAGCCCTTCTCTTCGCGTGTGTGAGCCGCGATCAAGGTCAACTGCCCATAGAGCCACAAGATATCAGCCCCGTTGAGGCGGTAAAAGAAGACCCGCTAGGAGAAGGCAAACAACAAAAGGCTGTGGCTTTAGGGGGAAAGCTCCTCACAACCCAAGATATTGAAGAAGCTTTTCGCGGAAGAATTTTGCGCGGATGCTATCCTAATGGTGAGAGTTTCGCGCAAACATTGGTTGAAGATGGTCGTTTTTATGATGTTAACCAGAATAATAGATTTATGGGCACATGGGCTGGGCGCAATGCACAGCTTTGCTTTCGCTATGAAGAGCGGGTACAAGCCGGTGAGCCTGATGTTTGTTTCGCGGTCTTAAAAGTACAAAATGAGTATGATTTTTATACTTCAGACCTAAACAGAAAAGTGGCTTCGACCCGTTGTTCATAAGCCATTATATAACCGTGAAAAGGCTAAGCCTAATGAAGACAATACTCAAATCTATATCTTTCGGGGCGATAAGCTTAGGGTTTCTTTTCTGCAACGCGCTTGCATCTGACTCAGACGGGCGAATTAATGCCGTCGGTGCAGCTATCATTGTGGGCACCAATCCTTATGCTGAAAGTGAAGACCCAGTGGAAGTTGTACCTGTTCCTGCATTATCTTGGAATAAAGGGCGGTACTCCGTTGTGGGGAAAGGGGCGGGCATCCGTTTATGGGATGAAGGCCCATGGGCTGTTGATGCGATTGCGGACATTCGTTTTCAAAGTTTAGACGCAGAAATTAGCCCCGTTCTTGAGGGGATGGCGAACCGTGATCGGACCTTAGAACTTGGTGGGCTCGTTGCCTATAAGATGGGAGACATAACCTTATCAACTCAAGCGCAGTTCGACGTGTTAGGCGCCCATGAAGGGTTTGAAGTCAATATGCGTGCACGGTATGATTGGCAAATCGCGAGAGGAACATTTTTTCGACCTTCCCTCAGTTTGATCTATCGCAATAGTGACCTCGCCAATTATTATAATGGCGTCTTACCCGATGAGGCCCGCTTAGCGACGGGGCCCAACCCCATCACTGTGGACGGCGTTGTTTTTGACCGACCGGCTTATGCCCCGGGCGAGACGATTAGCCCTCAGATTGGGTTTACAGCTATTCAGGCCTTTAATCCGAAATGGGGTGCATTCGCTGTAGGAGCAGTGGAAATATTGCCTGTAGAGATCACCGATAGTCCTATTATTAGTGAAGATTATTTGGGCATTATCGCTGTTGGGGTAGCGCGGATTTTTTAAATCCACGCTACCTTAAAAAGCGGGACAAAAAAGATTGCCTCTCGTCCAAACCTGCGTCATCTATCAAAACCTTAGCTAAGGAATATCGCAATGGCGCGCATTTTAA
The DNA here is from genome assembly GCA_039026195.1 of Pseudomonadota bacterium. Taxonomy (GTDB): domain Bacteria; phylum Pseudomonadota; class Alphaproteobacteria; order Caulobacterales; family Parvularculaceae; genus Parvularcula. The sequence goes on from JBCCMT010000009.1 coordinate 13,865, forward strand.
TTACGTCGGCTCTGCCTTATATAAATGGAATCAAGCATTTAGGGAATTTGGTGGGCTCCATGTTGCCGGCGGATGTCTATGCCCGGTTCCAGCGCGCCCAAGGGCATGAAGTGGCCTTTATTTGTGCAACAGATGAGCATGGAACCCCTGCAGAACTGGCTGCTGCCGAAGCCGGTCAAGCGGTAGAAGACTATTGTGCTGAGCAACATGAATTACAGGCAAAAGCAGGGGCAGGGTTTGCGCTCTCCTTTGATCATTTCGGTCGGAGCTCTGGGCCGACAAACCATCACCTCACCCAATATTTTGCGGACCGATTGATGGAAAATGGCGTGGTGGAAGAACGGCTTGACCGCCAAGTATATTCAAACGCGGATAGTCGCTTTTTACCTGACCGCTATGTGGAGGGCACCTGCCCAAATTGCGGGTATGAAAAAGCGCGTGGCGATCAATGCGACAATTGCGGCAAACTTCTTGACCCTGTTGACTTGATTGATCCTTACTCTGCCATTTCAGGGTCAAAAGATTTAGAGGTGCGGGAGACAAAACATCTCTATCTGCTTCAGTCCCAGCTTGAGGGGGATGTGCGCGCTTGGGTAGACAGCAACGACCATTGGCCAACGTTAACCAAGTCCATTGCTTATAAGTGGCTGGATGAGGGGTTGCGCGATCGGTCCATCACCCGGGACCTTTCCTGGGGGGTGCCGGTAAAGAGAGAGGGGCTTGAGAACAAAGTTTTTTATGTTTGGTTTGATGCGCCTATTGAGTATATTGCCGCCACTAAAGATTGGGACCCGGAGGGGTGGGAGCGTTGGTGGCGAGATGATAAAGGGGCGACCGACACGCGGTACATCCAATTTATGGGGAAAGACAATGTGGCGTTCCACACGGTGAGTTTTCCCTGTACTTTGATCGGATCTCAAGAGCCATGGAAGCGGGTGGATACTCTCAAAACCCTCAACTGGCTCACCTGGTATGGGGGGAAATTCTCCACCTCTGAAAAACGCGGTATTTTCATGGATAAAGCGTTAGAGATCATGCCTGCGGATGCGTGGCGATGGTATTTAATGTCCAACGCGCCCGAAAGTGATGACACTTCCTTCACCTTAGATGCCTTTGCCAATGCCGTGAATAAAGACATGGCGGATGTGTTGGGCAATTTGGTCAATCGGGTGACCCGCTTTGCCAGCTCCCGCTTTGAGGGTGTGGTGCCCGATGGGGGGGTGCCGGGGGAGGTAGAGCAAAAGCTGTTTGCTGAGTTAGATAAGCGTATCAAGGCCTATACGGATTATCTAGAGGCGATTGAATTCCGAAAAGCCTTTGCAGAGTTACGGGCCATATGGGCCGCCGGGAATGAATATTTGCAAGAAGCCGCGCCATGGACAGCCTTTAAGACATACCCCGATCAAGCAGCGATTTCTGTCCGAACAGCGCTGAATTTGATTGCTGTGATTGGCGCTCTTTCAGCTCCGGTGATCCCCACCACAGCGGAAAAGCTATTGGCGATTTTTGGCCAAGTCGAGGGAACGCCCCCTTGGCCAAAGGGGTCAGCAGAAGAGCTTCTTGACCAGCTCCCCCGGGGCAGTGCGTTTACGCCGCCTTCCGTCCTCTTTACAAAGATTGACGATGAGCAATTAGCAGAGTGGGCAGACCGCTTTGGCGCCCCGGTCAATTAACAACTGATTGTGTTCAGGCTTACTCTAGAGCCCCGCACTTTGATAGCTACGTGCAATATCCGTAAGCGCACAATAATAGGCCGCTGTGCGGAGGTCTTCGAGCTCTGGTTTTTCAATCAGGGCTTCGCGCATCCGTGCATAGCTTGAGGTCATGGTGTCATCGAGACCTGATCGGACGAGATCAAGCTCATTCGCCCCTTGGGAGAAGCGTGTTTTGAACCCTTCACTCAGTTGTTGGCCGATGGCGCGTTCTAATTCTGTAATCAGCGCCCGGTTGCGTTTTTCTTCTTCCCGCCGTTGCATCCGGCCAAAACGGATATGGTTAAGGTTCTTCACCCATTCAAAATAAGAAACTGTCACCCCGCCGGCATTCGCATACATATCGGGGATGATGGCCACCCCTCTTTTTCGGAGGACGGCGTCTGCGCCAGCCGTAACAGGACCATTCGCCGCTTCTAAAATCACACGAGCTTTAACATGTTCGACATTATCGCTATGGATTGACCCTTCAATAGCTGCGGGAAGAAGAATATCGCAATCTTTTTCAAAGATACTATTGCCGTCTTCAACATAAGTCCCGCCGGCAAACCCTTTGACCCCGCCCGTTGTACGAATGTGATCTAGCAAATTGTCAATATTCAGACCATTGTCATTGATGACCGCTCCATTGCGTTCGATGACGGCTGTAATCTTTGCGCCATCCTCTTCTGATAGGAATTTGCCGGCATGGTAACCAACATTCCCCAGGCCTTGGATAATTATCCGTTTCCCCTCAATATCTCCCTCTAAGCCCACTTTTTGAACATCTTCAGGGTGGGAGAAAAAGGCTTGCAGCGCATACTGACAGCCGCGACCTGTGGCTTCAACCCGTCCTGCAATCCCACCAATATGGGGTGGTTTCCCAGTGACGCACGCCATAGCATCAATATCAGTAGGGTGCAGACGTTTATAGGCGTCCGCAATCCACGCCATTTCTCTCTGTCCCGTCCCCATATCGGGGGCAGGCACATTTTGAGAGGGGTGGATAAGGTCCCGCTTTGCTAGCTCATAGGTGAAACGGCGGGTAATGCGTTCAAGCTCGTCCTCTTCCCATTCATTCGGGTCAATGGCCAATCCGCCCTTTGAGCCGCCAAAGGGGACTTGGACGAGGGCACATTTATAGGTCATGAGGGCTGCAAGCGCTTCCACCTCATCCTGATTAACGGACATGGCGTAGCGAATACCGCCCTTCACTGGCTCCATATGTTCGGAGTGAACACCGCGATACCCTGTGAAGGTATGGATGGATCCTCTGAGTTTTACCCCAAATCTTACGGTGTAAACGGAGTTACAAACTTTGATTTTGTGCTTCAGCCCGTCTGAGATATCAAGATGCGAGGCAGCACGGTCAAACATCACATTGACACTTTGGCGGAAGGTTAATTCTTGGGGGTGGCCTTGGGGACTCATCATTTCCTCCGATGGGGTGTTCTACTTTTACGGGAACATGTTAAATTCATCTTTAGCACAAGATGCTTAACCATTAATGACGGAAATGGCGCATCCCTGTGAACACCATGGCCAACCCTTTTTCATTTGCTGCATCAATAACTTCCTGGTCTTTGACTGACCCGCCGGGCTGGATGACGGCGGTGGCGCCAGCCTCCGCCGCAGATAAAAGGCCATCCGCAAAGGGGAAAAACGCATCGGACGCCACCACAGACCCGTGGGTCAGCGGGGCGGGGTGACCTGCAGCTTCTGCAGCATCTTGTGATTTTCGAACGGCGATGCGAGTTGAATCCAAACGGCTCATTTGACCGGCCCCAATGCCAACAGTGCGCCCGTCCTTTGCATAGACAATGGCATTGGACTTAACATGTTTTGCAACGGTGAAGGCGAAAAGAAGATCTGTCAGCTCTTGGTCCGTGGGCGCGCGATCTGTGACAACTTTCAGGTCTTTCGCTGTGATATGGCCTATATCTTTTGATTGATAGAGAAATCCCCCTGCTACAGGTTTTATCACCATTCCATGATCATCAGGGGAGGGAAGTTTAGTGTTAAGGAGTAAGCGTAAATTCTTTTTCTTAGCGAAAATATCTTTAGCGGCGTCATCCGCCCCGGGAGCAATAACAATCTCTGTAAAGATTTTCGTGATCTCTTCCGCTGTTTGAGCATCTAAGGGGCGATTAAGGGCCACAATGCCGCCAAAGGCTGAAACAGTATCGCACGCAAAGGCGGCTTTATAAGCGCTTAGACAATCACTTCCCGTTGCCACGCCGCAGGGATTTGCATGTTTGATGATGGCCACAGCGGGGGTATCTGTAAATTCTGCCACCAATTCTACAGCGGCATCTGCATCATTGATATTGTTGTAAGAGAGCGCTTTGCCTTGAATTTGCTTGGCTGTCGCCACCCCTTCCCGAATATCAGCTGTCTGATAAAAGCCAGCCTGTTGATGGGGGTTCTCCCCATAGCGCA
>JBCCMT010000010.1:0-17248 GCA_039026195.1 Pseudomonadota bacterium
CCGGCCAAACTTGCATGTTTGACAGCCTGTTCTAATCGTGCGAGCGCCTCTAGATGATGGTGGTCTCTCGACAAATAGCCTTGAAGGGCGGCCTCAACATTTTGAGCACACAATATCAATTTTTCTTTGATAGATGTTTCCATATCGCTGGTTCCCCCGAACCGATGACAAGGTCAAGTCTTACCCTTTTTGAAAATGATGCAACCGACAAAGCTTCCATTGGTACTATATAACATGGTGAAGGTCCGATTCCCGCTTTTCCGAGGGGGTATTTCTTTTTTTGCGTGCTGCATCGTTTTGCTTATGGTCTTTTCCCCCATGGCGGGAAGGGCCGCAGACCTAACCGTCGCCTCGAAAATCGAGGGGGTGGAAAAAGAAAAGCTGCGCAAAGAATTACGGGGCCTTTCCCGGTTTAGCGCTGATAGCGAACCCTATAGCGCGATGGTCGCCATTCGCCGGGGGGCCAATGCGGATGCGGCCGCTATGGTTCGGGCGCTGACCTCTAAGGGATATTATGCAGGCAAGGTGACGCCAGATTTGGTCCGCATCGGCGGGGATGTGACCGTCAATTTTCAAGTGACTTTAGGGTCCCTTTTCAAAATTGTGGACTATCGCATTGAGTATCAAAATACGTCGGACGGCGAGCGCCCAGAAACATTCCAAGACATAGGCGTGACCGCGAAAGGTGATCCTAAAGGCGATACCTTAAAAACTTTAGAAAATAAATTGCTCACCCATCTATGGGAAAGAGGGTATCCAGCGGCCCAAACCCCGGGCCGATATGTCAAAGCGGACTTTGAAAACGCTACGGCCATAGCTGTCTTCCCCATCGATAGCGGCCCCCTCTCCCGTTACGGGGATATTCGGGTCGTGGGCGCGGAAAAAACGGACCAAGATCGTATCAAAGACTTTGCCAATTTCAAAGAAGGCGCCCTTTACAAGCGCAGCGATATTGATGCTTTCCAAGACGAATTAAGCAACACCGGGCTTTATCAAGAGGTGACCATCACCCCTGCAGCCCCGGAAGAAAACAGCCGTACAGATATTATTGTCACTGTGAAGGAGCGTAAGCATCGCACTGTGGGGATTGGGCTTTCTTTTGCCACCGATGTGGGGCCTGGCGCCACTGCCTATTGGGAAAATCGCAATCTGCTCGGTTATGGAGAAAAATTACGGGCGGAGGTCAGCTATGCCGCCCCCCGCCAAACCGCAGGTCTCACCTTAAGCCAAGCCTTACCGAAATTTCGGGGGGCGTGGAAGGCCTCTACCGCCTTTGAAAATGAAGATACGGACGCTTTCAGTGCACAGACCTATTCTATTGGCGTCGGCGTGGAACGATATTGGTGGGATAAGGACTTACAGCTTTCTGCTGACCTTAATTATCAGTTCTCAGATATTACCGATAGTGATGGGACAGAAGAAAGCTTTTCTCTTGTCTCTCTTCCTCTTGCAGCTCTCTATAACACCGAAAATGATAGTCTTAATCCTACAAGTGGTCATCGCCTGCGCGGGGTCATCACCCCCTTTTTCGGGGATACGCAATTCAACAAATTAGAGCTTGGCGGGGCAACCCGCATTGGGTTTGGGGAAGACAAATCCACGCTTTTTGCACTGCGCGCTTTGTTTGGGGCGACTTTCGGGGCGGAAGGGTTTGACCTACCGGCTACGGAGCGATTTTTTGCAGGCGGCGGCGGCTCCATCCGCGGTTATGGCTTCCAATTGGCAGGACCGCTGGACGCCAATGGCGACCCCACCGGGGGCGCGTCCATCGCGGAGGTGAATTTTGAGGCGCGGCAGCGCATCACAAAGAAATGGCAAGTGGCCGCCTTTGTGGATGCAGGCAGTGTCTATCAAAGCGAAACCCCCGATTTTTCAGGGGACACCCTAACGGGGGTGGGGGTGGGCGTGCGTTATTTCACCCCATTGGACCCGTTCGGTTTGATGTGGCTGTGCCCCTCAACAAAAGAGAGATTTTTCAAACCCCCGCGGCAACGGCGGACAACCCCATGCCCGAACCTGAAGTGGTTTTTGAAGACGATGCGTTTCACCTCTATATTGCCCTAGGACAACCTTTTTAATGATGCGTTTTTTCAAAATTGCGGGCAGTGTCCTCATCGGGCTATTTGTCCTTTTGCTTTTAGCAATATTTGTGTTGCCAAAAACGCCGCCTGGTCAAGCACTCATCGATTCGGTCAGTAGGCCTATTATCGAGAACGTTGTGCAATCTCAACTCAGTAGTCAGATTAGCTATGATCGGCCTAAGGGGGCCCTACCCGGTGAGCTTATCCTCACTGATATTGAGCTCTCTGATCAAGAGGGGCCATGGGCCACCGTTGAGCAGGTTTATCTGAAGTGGTCGCCTTTAAGTTTCATCTTTAAACGACAGATTGATATTACTGAGTTCACTGTCACCGAACCCACATGGATCACAAACCCGCCCCCACGACCGGAGCAAGAGAAAGAGGAGGAGGATGAACCATCTTCTTTTGAACTGCCCCACATAAAGATAGAAAAATTAGCTGTTGACAACGCAATAATTTTAGAAGCGATATTTGGTCAGCGATATGACCTTTCCCTCCTCGCCAATGCAGAAACAGATGGCGATACGATAGATGGCGCTGTCAAACTCAACAGTGTCGATAACAGCGATATTCTTAATGCAACCATAGAATATGACGGGGAAGACCTCATCTTAACTTCAGACATTTTAAGTCGCGCAGACGGATTTCTCGCCACCCTGATCAAAGCAGAAGATACAGTATGGCTTAGCCTCCAAGGGAATGGGTCCCTATCAGAATGGCAAGGGGAAATCGAAACAGAAATGGGCGCCTATGGCGCTTTAGGCGGAGAAATTTCTGGTGACCTACAATCCTTCCAAGCGGCAGGGTTAAGAGTTCGTGTGCTGCCCGGCACAAAACTGCCCGAGTTGGTGACTGATTTAGGGGGGGAAGCTATTGATGTAACCATTTCTGTTGCGCAAGAAAATAATCAACCGTACAGGATTCAAATTGATCAACTTCGCGGTGACTTTGGGGCCGTTGAAGGAGGGGCTACAGTCGATGTGGCTGAAAATTTACGCATCACTACAAATTTAAATGCGAACTTAACTGACAAAGCGCTTGATAGGCTCGGCGCCACTGGCTTGCCTGGTGACATCACCCTGATCAGTGAAATTCAGCAACAGGAAGAAGTTTTGACCTTAGAGGGCGTCATGAAGACCCCTATTGGACAACTCGAATTGATCGAAGGACGGTCTCGTCCTAGTCTTCCTTTTGCCGGTAAGCTTATTGCTGACATTCGTCAGTTTCCAAAAGATATTGCTGCGCGCTCGCCCCTTTTGGAAAAGGGTGGGCGGCTCAGCGTTGATTTGCGCTATGATGATGGGCAGACAATCACAGCCAATAATATCAATGCTTATTTAGGCGCACAAGGAAAGCGCATCCAACTATCCGGTGACGGATGGGTCGATCTTGAAAATGAGACGATTGAAACAGAGGCTATGGTCATTTTAGACAAGCAGCCTTTAGCGACATTGCTTGGTCAAGATGTCTTTCAAAAATCTGCAACAATTGCAATCAAAGCCGACGGCCCTCTTAACAATATAACTGCAGATCTGACGGCCAAATATCCCCAAAGTATGTGGCAGGAAAAAGCCATTGCAGCGGGGCAGTTGCGGGCAAGTCTGACAGGCCTTCCGAATACCCCTGCCGGAACGGCTCAATTGCGCAGTGCGGACAATAGCTATCGGGGGGAAGCGGAGCTACGTCGCCGTGGAGAGGTGCTCACGCTGCAAACGCTGACTTTTAACAGTAGTGACCTCACCTTAGAAGCGAACGGACAACATCGGTTAGGGACAAAATCAGCCGATCTTGATTTTACTCTTAACGCGAGTGAACCCACCACCTTAATCACAGGGCAAATGATTTATGGCAATATCACCGCGACGCTTGCGCAAAATGAGGGCGTGCTGACAGGAAAGCTTATTGCCGATAATTTTGCGGTGAATGGAAATAGTCTTCGTCAAGCCGAACTCAATACCTTAGGCCCATTGAAAGACCTTCAATTTGACCTCATCTTTCAAGATGCGGATCTTCCTGGCGTTTACCTCGCCACCGGTGATGTGAAAGGAAGTGCAAAACTCATCGGGGATGACAAGTCTGTCACGATCAATAATTTGATGACAACCGTTGGAGTCGATGAAGACGACCAACGCATTACCCTTTTATCGCCAATGACCATCGGGTTTGGGGAAAATATTAGCGTCTCTGAAACGCGCGTTGATTGGCTAAAAGATGGTATTATTACAGCCCAAGCTGATTTGAGCTCCTGGCGATGGACCGCCAACCTCCAAGGAGAGAATATCACAGCGCCAGGTGTAACGGCACCAGTGACCCTTCAGCTTGATCTTGATACAGATAATGAGGAGCTTGCGCAGTTTAATGTAACCGCCGCAACCTCTCCGCCTGAGGAAGAGGATATTGTGTATAATCTTTCTCTCCAAGGGGATTGGGATGGAAATGCGGTGAATGGGAGAGCCCGTATTGTCGAAGGGTCACGCCCCCCCATCCTCGAGGGGGCGGTTGCGTACCCGTTGGTGCTAGATCGATCTGATGGCAAACTATCCCTTACTTTTCCGCAAACTGACATCACAGGGCGCCTGAACGCCCAAGGTCCTGTGGAAGCCATCCAAGCTTTTTTACCGGATCTCCCTTTGCTTCTAAATGGTCAAATTGAAGGTAACGCTCAATTCAGAGGTCGGCCTGAGACCCCAGAGATTGATGGGGAATTTAGACTTAGCGATGGGCGATTTGAAGAGAACACAGTGGGACTGGCCCTCGCCGATGTCTCTGCACGTCTCAAAGGTCGTTATACGACCGAAGGCACTGTGGCCACCTTGGATATGAATGCTTCTGGTGTGGATGGTCGACAAGATGCTGTTCGTCTAAATACGAATATTAATATCCGAGGTGACAAAAGTGATATTCAGGGCGATCTGGTTTTGGAAAAAGCTATGCTCGCTGATAATCCAGAATTAGAGCTGGTGACCAGCGGACAGCTTTCCCTAAACGGTTCAATACAGGAATTATTACTTGCCGGGGATATCAATATCGATACCTTTGATGCGCAAATCCCCTCTTCAACAGGTGGCAGAAATGGGAACACAAAAACTTACACCCCCGTTGATGTCAGACCCATTAACGCTGCTGAAGAAAATACGCCCTTAGAAGATCAGACCACGGCCCCACAGAAAAATATCATCAACCTTGATGTGAATATCCAAGCCAATAACAGACTATTTGTCAGGGGCCGGGGTCTTACCAGTGAATGGGGGACAGATCTAAACATTCAAGGGCAAGCCTCTAGCCCTATTATTCGAGGGCAGATTAACAATCGCCAGGGTGTTTTCCAATTTGCGGGCCGCGATTTTGAAATTATTGAGGGGCGCGCGGTGTTTGATAAAGACAACCCTACTATCCCTTATATTAATGTTTCTGCTGCCTATGAGGCGTCAGACATTACAGCGGTTTTGAGTGTTGAAGGACCGGCGAATGAACCTGAGATTAGCCTGTCTTCAACCCCTAGTCGTCCGCAAGAGGATATTTTAGCTATTATCCTTTTCGGTAAACAGCCAACGGAATTATCCGTCGTGGAATCTTTGCAAATCGCAAGAGCCATCTCCCAGCTCACAGGGGGCGGCGGTGGATTAAATATTGGGAACTCCGTTCGATCCGCCATCGGATTAGACGCCCTATCCTTTGGGATTGACCCAGACACAGGGCAAAGCAGCCTGTCGGTGGGGAAATATGTGGCCGACGATATTTATGTCTCGGCACGTCAAGCTTTGGGCCAAACCGGTACAGAGATCAGCGTGACCTATGAGCTGAATGACAAGGTCAATATCGAATCAACGCTCAAACCGAATGGCGCACAAAGCGTTTCAGCGAACTATAAGCGAAATTACTAAGCTCCAAAGGCCTAGAGCGCATCGCGGATAAGTGTGTGCGGTTATCCGCAAAAGATGCGCGGCAAAACAATAACCTAGAGCAATTGAGCGGTTCCAAAGGAACGCGAAATGCTCTAAGTGGATCACCCGCTGGATCGCTCCATCATTTTCGTCTTCTCCCGAGAGGATGCTGAAGAGCCAAAGAAATAATTCACCACCGCGGCGGTCATGGTGGCGAGTGCCCCCAGCATAATGGAAAACTCCGTCTCCGTCCGGTCGGGCAATTCCTTCCATAACATAATCGCCAGAACCGCAAAAAATCCGCTAATGACGGTGAAGCCCAAAATGGTGGGCGTAAAATCCTTGAGGGCCATTTGACGGGCACGGGCATTGGCCCGATCGCTGGCGGCAATGCGAAAGGCCTCATTCTGCGCGTCTAACAATGTTTCTTGAAAAGAAAGCTCTGCTTTTTTCAAGGCCAGCAAGGTATCAGGGCTTTGCGCTAAAATAACGGTTTCCAGATCCGTTTCATCCATAAGCTCCCCCTCTCGCTCGCCTAAGATGGCCTTTGATAGGGTCTCCACCGCTGCCCCCGCTAAGGGGCCGCCCAACGCTCCCGCTAAAGTCGGCGCCACCTCCCCAATGGCCTTGCCCAAACGAGACCTTATTGTCTTTAAAGGTGTTTTCGTCATAAAACCTCTTCAACAAAATCCACAAATGATGGTAGGATGATACATCCGTTAAAGGGGATGGGGATAAATTTCATGATGAAACGTTGGCACACCATAATCGTCCCGCAATACCAAAGCTCCTTTATGTTTCAGCGCTTTGCCCATCATGAGAATATGAAAACGGCTGTTCATTTCCACAGAATAAAGGATGTGTTTTTCGAAATTCGACATATCTTAGAGATGATGACGAAGAAAAACCGTAAGGGGCGCATACTGAATGGATAATCTTTATGAGCTTCTGATCCCCCTTCTTTTTGGGGCGGCGTTCCTCGGGGCGTTTCGATCTGGGCTCCTCCGTTATTTTGGTAGAAAACCCCTTTTAACGGTGGCATTCGCCACATTGTTAGGGCTTGTTTCGTTAAACTGGGGCTGGGCCGAAGTGAACGCAGAGACGCTACGGCATATGACCCGTGCGGGCCTTGCTTTTTTAGTGTTCTTAGCGGCGCAGCAATGCCGAATTTCTCGGCTCATCTCAATTTCTAAGCCTATTTTTTGGTTGGGAATTTTGGGTATTCCGTTCTCTTTATTGCTATACACAATGACCGCTTTTGTCATTCTGCCGGGCCTTACCTTTTGGGGTATTTTAATCGTGGCGAGTGCGTTGATATTAGGGGGCGCCCTGACGCAAGATCATCTTTTGCTAGAGGCGCCGGTTGAAAGGGACACAAAGCGGGCCGCAAGATTGGAAGGAGCCATGACCCTCCTCCTCGGTCTTCCCTTAGCACTGCTCTTAGAAAAGGGCTCATCACCGGTGATGGTGGGGACCCCTATTCACCTGCACCCCCTCTTTTTATCGGTGGCCGGGTTTACGGTGGGGGGCGCCATAGGGTTATTGTCAGGCCGGTTCTTGCCTTTATCCCCCCAATCCCCCTTGCCCGTCCTCCCCTTTTTAGTGGCGGCCTTCACCTATGCCCTTAGCCTTCTTTTGGGGCTGGATAGCGTCATGGCCGCTTTGGGAGCAGGGCTTTTATTTTCAGAAGAAGCAAAAATCCCAGGTCCTGTGCGGACGAATTTATGGCGCACGGGGGAGCGTTTTTTGCGACCCCTTGCGTTGATCGCTTTTGGCTATGTTCTCATGCCGCTGATGCTGAAAGCGGACTTTTTGATTTGGATTGTGGCAACGGTGATTATTTTGGTGGTCCGCCCTTTAAGCCGTTTCATCATTCTTCAAACAAGGGGGGATCTGGCCCTACAGGACCGCACTTTTTTAACATGGTTTGGGGGCGCCCCGGGGGTGGGATGTATTTTATTTCTCCTAAGCCTGATGGCGAGCCCGGCAGCCATGATTGAAGATACAAGCATGGCCTTAGCCACAGCCATCGTCGTGGTGGGTCTTGTGGTCACAAGATTGTTCACAAAGCCATTAACCACCCGGCTGGTGCAGGAAACGGCCCGCGCGCGAAAGAAAAAATATCGCCCTGCCTAAAATACAATAGCAGACCAGGAACTGCTAAAAAGCGAAAATTTGCCTTCTGACCTCACAAAGATTAACCCCGCGTTAACCAACTATACCGAACTAGAAGAGTGAGGGTAAAGGTCGGTAAAGAGGCTTTTCAACACGAAAAAGATATCTTCGACCTGTGCTATCTTCAAAAGGTTCGCAACTGGGCATAAAACCCTTTTTTTACACAGGCGCGAAAAACGGTTAAGAGAAGTTGGTTACTGCCAATAAAGGATAAGGCCGAAGGAGTTTTCATGCCCGCTGAAGAGCGTCATTCCCAAAATCGGTCTCGTCGGCGCCGACGCAATGCACGGGTATCTATGAAGGATGCTGTGGATATATCTTCAGATAGCATGGGGTCAGAAAATGTGGTGGTCCCTTTAAGTGCTCGGCGTTCAGCCCCCGAAGAAGGGGCGATTGACGATCTTTATGATCAAGGTGATTCGCGCTTTTCTACTTTTCGGTTAAGTCCTCATTCAACAAAACGCGCCACACTCCTCTTGGGTTTTGGCCTGTTAGGGGCGTGGCTGTTGGCTTGGCCCATTGGCACCACCATTGCCCATCAGGCACAGACCGGGACATTTTCCATTCGCCTTGGATATACGGCAGAGCTTCTTCTGCTCGCCTTTACATCCACAGCTCTTATCTTAGGGGCCGGATTTGCCGTGGCCGCCGGGTTTCGGCTAGAAGCTGCGGCCCGCCGGTTAACCGCCTCTTTTAGTGGTTTTGGCCATGATACGGCTTTCCCCCAAGGTTCAGCTGCACGGGCGCAAATTGTGGCTTTGAATGAAGAAATTGACCAAGCACTGAATAAATTGGCCGATGCGGAAAGCCTTATCCGCCAACAGGTGCGGGCGATCGACACCGCTGGGGAAGCGATCGATAAAGGGGTCCTTAAAAGTACAGAACGCTTAGAGACCAAACGCAAAGCCTTGATGGAACTGACGGAGGAAATGAACCAAGAGGCAGAGCGGTTTGCCGACACCATCGCTGAGCGCACAAAAACCACGTCAGAAGAGCAAGGGGCGGTGGAGCAGCGTCTAGAAGATAAAGAGCGGGAGCTGAACAGTCAGATGCAACGCCTTGAGGCGGTATCTGCCAAATCCTTGGATAAATTTGAAGAGCTTGCCGCGGTGATGGAAGATCGCAGCGATAACTTAAGTGTTGCGAATGAAGAGGCCACTGAACGACAAACGGCTATTGCCAGCCAGCTTGAAGAAAACACCAAGCGGATTGAAGATGCCCATGCAGAGCTGGCAGCCCAATCCTCCCGCCTTGAAGAGCTGATGAAAGATCAACGCAAAAGGGCTGAGCGTTTGGCCAAAGCCGTTACAGACCAAACCAACAAAATCAGTCAAAAAGCCCAAGACATATCTGAAACCAAGGTGGGGCAAGATCGCCGAAATCGTCCGTGGCGAGATATTCTGGCAACCGTGGAAGACGCGCTGCCCGCTGCGGAGAAAATAAAGGCTTTTGCAAAAGATACCCCCGCCCCGCGGCGGACATCTTCTTTATTGACCTCAAAACCGGCCCCTATTTCCGTTTCGTCGATTGAGGAGGTATCAGAGGATACTGTCTCCTCCCCCGCTGATAGCTATGCTGTCGATCGTCTTATCAATCGGGTACAAAATTTTTCTCTGGTTATGAGATCGCAACTCTTTGAAAGCCCTCCCCATGACCTTTTGGACCGGTTTGAACAAGGGGAACGCCAACTCTTTGCCCGTGAATTGGTTGAGCATGATGCTGACGATTTACGGCAACGTATCAGCACAGAAGTTTTGCGGAATGCAAAATTTAAAGAGCATGTCGATGAGTTCTTAATCGACTTTGATACATTGCTCGAGCCCCTCTCCTCTGAGGAAGGCGGCGAAGCGGCAATTGAAAGCTATCTTGCCTCCCCCTTAGGGCGGCTTTATGTTTTAACAGGGTCCGCTACAAACCATTTTGCTTAAGCTGCCCCGTCAAGTTTCAATACAGTTTATATTTCAACCCTAACGCATCTCAGTGGACTGACGGTCTTGGGCAACTCTGGCATCAACCCACTCCATCGCCCTGTTCACGACAGTTGACGCAGACCTGTTAAGCGCCTCTGCCCGCGCAGGAGCCGTTTTATCCGTAGGCTGTGTCTCTTCAAAAAAAACTTTACTGCCTAATATTCTACCTTTTGCGGTCTTTAAGCGAAAACTCAAAATCACCTTCGCAATTTCTTGCCCATTCGTCCGATCAAGGTGAAAGGCGCGAATATCTGTTTGCAGCTCATAGGTGGCTATAGGTAGTTCCGTCCGGTCCCCGACGGCTTCAAAAATATATTCATTTTCAAACCGTTGTTCGATGAAACGGCGAACCAACACCGGCACCCGGTCTGTCCATTCAGCGCCAGATAAATATTCATACTGATAAGGCGCCGTGGCGATGGCCACGTTAAAGCTGTTATAGACAGCGGCGCTGTTCACATCAGCAATGGTCAGGCTGGCGTCATATTTTGGCGTCATATCCTTACTGGTCGATGGCATCCCCGCACTTAACCCCAATCTGGGGTTCAAATCACCAGAGGTGGGCAGCAAAGAGACACAAGCCCCCAAGGCCAATACAACCCCTAGGGCGAAAGACTGTTTTATTATCTTGATCATATCTATTACTCCGCTGTCGGACGGCCTTCGCCGATAAGGAACCGTGCAGGATCCCTGTCAAATTCTAAAAGAATAGCCTCTGTTGTACTGACAAGCCGGTTCATCCGGGCCAACATAATCATCGCCGAGCCTAACCCTTGTTGAGCGAAGGCATCGATGGCGGGTTTATTGTCCACAATAATTTGATCAATGTCAGCGACCAGCTTATTCACCCCTTCGGCAGCGGCGGCAAACTCTTCTAATGTCTTCACGCCCTCCTCATCCACCAAGAGCCGAACGCGGTCTGCGGTGGCCTCCACACTGCCCATGGCATTTTCTAGGCCCTCAACACTGCGGCGCAGTGACCCTGACGTCACCGCAAGATTGTCAATAATCAAGCCGATGTCGGCTTCTTTATCGGAAATAATGTCCGTTATAGACTCAACATCAGCCACAATTCGTGAAATCGCCTCTGCATTTTCTTGATTGAGCAGACGCTGGATATTCAAGACAATATCGCCAGAGGAATCGAGTACCGCCGCAATCCCTGAAAGGTCAGCAGCGATTTGGGGAACCCTTTCATCGGATGCTGCAAGCAACATGGGCGCATTGCGAGAGCCGCCATTAAACTGAATAACGGCCAACCCCGTGACCCCTACTAATTCAAGCTCCACCCGGGTGTCTGTCTTCACCGGCGTTCCTTTTTGAACCCGTACTTTCGCTAAGGACTGGTTCGGATCATTTGGGTCCAGGCGCAATTCATCCACCTCCCCCACTTTGATCCCGTTAAAGAGCACATTGGCCCCCGCCTCTAGGCCAGAAATCTTTTGACGGAAGACAACTTCGTATTCGTCATATTCTCGCTCAACACTCCCAAGCCAGAGGGTAAAGATGAGGGTCAGAAGGATCCCCCCCAGCATAAAGGCGCCAATAAGAATATAATGGGCTCTGGTTTCCATAAGATTGCCTCGCTTAGATGCGAGCCTCCTCTTTCACATGCTGATCGCCACTCGATGAGAGGGCGGCTCGGCCCCGGGGGCCACTAAAATACTCTTGTATCCATGGGTGATCGGCTTGCCGAACTTCATTTATAGGGCCCACAGCGATCACTTGTTTTTCTGCCAACACCGCCACACGATCACAATCTGTATAGAGACTGTCTAAATCATGGGTGATCATAAAGACGGTTAGCCCAAGGGTGTCCCGCAGGCCTAAAATCAATTGGTCAAATTTAGCAGCCCCAATGGGGTCAAGCCCAGCTGTGGGTTCATCAAGAAATAAGATTTGGGGGTCCAGCGCCAACGCCCGGGCAAGGGCCGCGCGCTTGCGCATTCCGCCTGAAAGCTCTGAGGGGTATTTTGTCGCCGCACTTAAATCAAGGCCCGCAAGGGAGATTTTGAGCGCGGCAATTTCCTCGGCCAGCTCATTAGAAATTTTCAAATGCTCCCTTAAGGGGGCCATCACATTTTGCGCCACCGTCATAGAAGAGAACAAGGCGCCATCTTGGAATAAAATCCCCACATCTTGATTAATGTCGGCTTTGTTATCTTCCGTCAGGTTCGACATATTATGGTCAAGCAGCTCTATCGTGCCCCCTTGGGGCGCGCGTAGCCCAACAATAGCGCGCATCAGGACGGATTTCCCTGTCCCTGAGCCGCCAACAACCCCTAAGATCTCCCCCCGCAGCACGTCAAGGTCAAGCTTATCATGGACGCGGAATGTCCCAAACTGGTTGACCAAATCCCGCACACGAATGACCGCGTCATATGTGATCTTTGGCGGGATCATATATTCAGCTCCAAAAAGAACATGGCAAATAGCGCATTAACGATCATGACCAAAAATAAGGATTGCACCACCGCCATGGTGGTGCGCCGCCCAAGGTCTTCGGCGGAATTTTCCACCATCATTCCGTGGTAACAGCCAACAATGCCAATAACGAAGGCAAAAAAGGGCGCTTTAATAAGCCCCACCATAAGGTTTTGAATGAGCACAACCTCTTGGGTTCTCCCCATAAAGAGGGTGGGCGGAATATCTAAAGCAAGCCACCCGACGACCCCGCCGCCCACCAGCCCTAAAAAGGCAGCTAAAAAGGCAAGGACCGGCAAGGTGAACATCAACGCCAATACACGGGGGACCACCAATGCATCAAGGGGGTCAATCCCCATCACCCGCATGGCATCAATCTCTTCTCGCAATTTCATGGAGCCAATTTGCGCCGTAAACGCACTTCCTGATCGGCCAGCAATGAGAATAGCTGTGATCAGAACACCAAATTCCCGCAACACGGAAATCCCCACAAGATCGATGGAGAAAACCTCCGCCCCAAAATCCCCAAGGACTTTCGCCCCCATAAAGGCAACCACCGCCCCAATGAGGAAAGACATCAGGCCCACAATTAAGGTCGCATCAAGGCCCGCCTCCTCCATATGATGGACAAGGGGGGTGAACCGAAACTTTTTCGGGCGGGTGATGGTTCTGCCGATGCGGGCGACCACCGCCCCGACAAAGCTTAAAATGCTCAAGGCTTCACCGCCGGATTTCGATGTTCCGCGCCCAAGCCGTTCAAGCATAAGGACGAAAGATTGCCGACGCGGCGGCTCCACCTCACAAGGGGCGATATGCTCACTCGCCTGTTCAAGCAGTTGAGAGAAGCGCGGCGATAACCCGGAAAACCCTCTCAACGGTTTTTGCTCATCTACCCTGCCGCCGCAGGCCCGCATGACCCGCTGAAGCATCATGGCCCCTGCGGTATCCATGGCTTCAATCTCAGAAACATCCACGTCCAGGGATTGATCTAAGCTTTGTGCCCCAAAACGACGCAAGCGCGCGTCAATGGCGGCTAAGCCATTATCAAGGGTCCACGCCCCCCGCGCCACAAGGCGCAAGGCGGATTCCCCTTGCTTGCTGGTTTCAAAACTCGCTAAGCTCATTATTTTAAACGCTTATGCGTACCCTTTTTCATTTGAACTATTCATTCACCATGCCACAGAAGGTTAAACGGGCCGTGAAGACTTGTTATTTAAGCCAAATCACGATGATCTTTCAGGTTAAAACTTAGGCAATATCTCTCACTTATGCCACTTTTCTAAAATGAGGGGCTCTTTTCATGATGGAACAACGGCTACAGCAACGGTTGCGGTTTTTGCTTGTCGCACCCGCCATCCTCATCACACTGGTCGCTGCGATTGCGCTCACCACGGCGCATCGCCCTGGGGAGATGCCCAGGGAAGCCATTTTTGATTTATTCGCCCGCCTAGAGCCGCGACCAACGCCCGATCGGGTCAACACCGCCATCATTGATATTGACCAAGAAAGCTTAGAGCGCATCGGCCCTTGGCCTTGGCCCCGCACCGCCATTGCGGATCTCGTCACCACCGCGAAAGAGGCAGGGGCAACATCGGTGGTGGTGACCATTCCGATGGAAGGACCCGACCCGCTTTCCCCCCAAATCCTTGCGCGATATTGGGAAAATGCGAATGATGGCGGCAGCGCTTATCGGGCGATGAGCCAGCTTCCAACGAACAACGCTGCCCTTTCAGCGGCGGCAACGGCCATTCCTACTGCCTTAGGGGTGGGACGACCGATGACGGCACCGCAAAAATGGGCCCGGGCTGAGATGACCGGCCTGCCCTGGATCCGTTTTCTCCCGGTTACAGAAGAGGGCGCAAGCAATCCTGATATCCTTGCCCTGCCCCGCGCGCCCCTTTTGCAGGATATTGACCCTGGGTTTATCGAGACCAGCCTGGTGGCTGTGGCCACCCTTCCCCTTGATCAAGACCAGCGGGTGAGGCGGGCTCCCCTCCTCTGGTCGTTAAACGATCAACCTGCGCCCACGGCAGGGTTGGCGGGCCTATTGGCAAACGATCCCTCCTTAGCGGTTCGTCCCACTCAGCGGAGCTTAAGCGTCGGCGGCCCCCCCTTGGCCGCATTTTCCTATGGGGATGGCCCTTTACTCCCCCTATCTCGGCAAGGCGGTATTCCCTTATGGTTGCCGCAAACCCTTGATATCCCCGCGGTTCCTGCATGGCGCGCGTTAGAGGGCGGGGAGACATGGACACGCCCCTTAAACAATCGTGTTGTCTTTATCGGGAATAGCACCGGCCCACAGTCAAGCTTGATGACATCGCGAGGTGAGCTTTCAAAGGCGGCCCTTCATGCTCAGTTCAGTGAGCAAATTCGATTGGGCCTTATCCCCCACCGGCCTGCATGGGCAGGGCCGTTAGAAGCGGGGCTTGCTCTTTTGCTAGGGGTATTTTGCGTCTTTGCGGCAATTTATTTTCGCCCCCTTTTGGCGGGTACCGTCAGTATAGGTCTTTCCTTAGGGGCGCTTGTGACCACCTTTTTACTGTTTCAAGAGGCCCAGCTGTTGATTGACCCTGCGCCCATGATGATGGCGAGCCTTGGGGGGCAACTGGCAATCTTAGGCAGTGTGGTGGGCAATATGCTCTTTCGCGATGACGCCATACGGGGCGCCTTTCATGGGGCCCTGCCCGCCTCCACCATGATAAAATTGCAAGCGGGCGCAGGGGGCAATTTTTTACGGGGGGTCAGGCGTCAAATAACGGTTTTGTCATGCCGACTTCGGCTTCCCCCTAAGATTGTTCAAGACTTTGAGGGGCGTCCTGATGATTTTATTCGTTTTGTGGCCTCTGCCAATGACGCCTTGCGGCGCACCATCCTTTCCCATGGGGGCACTGTAGATTTTGGGGAGGATGGCCGATTGCTCGCCTATTGGAATGTGCCAGAACCCTCTGACAAACCCATTGAAAAGGCCTGCGCCTGCGCCCTGAAAATGATTGACGACATGAATACCCTATCAGAAAATGTGCAAAGCTCTGCCTTTGCCGGGGCGGACACTGATGAAGATTTTGCCGATAGCAGTATCGAGATTGGGTTGGCCTCTGCCCTTTCCTTTGCAGGGCCGGTGGGCCGGGGCAGCCGAAACCGTTATGCCGTTTTAGGCGAAGCGGTCAAACTTGCCTGCGCCTTGCGCGCACGGGCCCCCCAATATGGCCCCGCCATCATCACCGATGATATTGTGTTCGACGCCCTGCGCCATCATTACGCTTTTCTTGACCTTGATATTATTCGGACAGCTGAAGACCATCCGGTCAGAACAGTGTATGGCCTCGTGGGGAACCCTTTCTTAAAAGCGTCAAAAGCATTTCGTCAGCTTGCGGACACCCAGCGGGAGTTGGTCCAATCCTGGAAAGACGGTGAGCTTGCCGCAACGACCTTACAGCTCCAACGCTTAAGGGGGATCCCAGGGGTGCCAGATGCCTATATCGATCTTTATGAGGAGCGCCTAAATCGGGCCCGCGGGAATGAAGAACTGGCAAAATCCACGGCTGAACTCCTCACCCTTTAGGGCTTGTGGGGGAGCGCTTTTAAGAGGCCCCCATCCCATCGTTTGATCAAAAACAAAGATAAAATAAAGGCGATGAACGTCATTCCTGCCATCAGCATATAAGCGGACAAAGGGGCTTGGGGAGCAAATAACTGACCTGCGATGACAGAGGCAACCCCTGTCATGGCCCCGACCCCCAAGGTGGAGATAAGGGTCATGGCCGTGGTGCGATAAAGGTCAGGAACAGCGCGGCCAATGAATTCTACGGTGCCGGTATAAGTGGCGGCAAAGGTTAGGGCATGGAGGATTTGAATAGGAAATAAAAGAAAAAGCGGCGGCGACAGCCCGATTAGCGGCCAACGAATGATACCGCCGATGGCACCGACCATAATCAACGTCGCAGGGCTTATTCTTTTTAAAATGGATCGCGCATAAACAAGTAGAAGGATCTCTGCCGCCACCCCCACGGCCCATAAGCTTCCGATCAAAAAACTTGAATATCCTAAGTCGGACCAATGCAATTCAGAAAAGGCATAATAGGTGGCGTGGGAACCTTGGATCAAGCCGCCTGCAAAAAGCATGAGTAAAAATGATGTTGAGCGAAAGAGTCCAATGGCTTGGGTTAAGTTTGGCTTCTGCTTCTCCCCTTGGGCACTAAGGCATTTTTCACGGGGCAGAATAAGGGAAATCAGGACCGCGCTGGCCCCCGCCAGTGACATCCATATCACCACCATATTTTGTGTTGTCATCCCAATAACGATGCCGCCCAGTAGGCTGGCCGCAATAAAGCTAAAGGACCCAACGCTTCGCACCCGCCCATAATTTAACTGCCCTTGGCGATCAGCCCTCAGCACAGCGGCATCGGTTAAGGGAACAAGCAAACCAAAAGAGAAAAGCAACGCGATTGACGCAAGCGCAATCACAAATTGGGGCAACGGAAAAAGTAAAATAGCCGATGCACTGAAGAGTCCAAAAGACGCCGCCAATATCGGAAAACGCCCGTCAGTTTGTTTTTCCATTTGATAAGCAATGAGGGGAGAAAAGATAAGACGTAAGACAAGGGCAACGCCAATCAGCACACCAATGCTTTCCGGTGTGAACCCCCTTGCATCCAACCACCCTGGGAAAAAGGGTAACTGCACACCAAGGAAAATAAATTGGCTTGCATAAAGG
>JBCCMT010000011.1:0-16418 GCA_039026195.1 Pseudomonadota bacterium
CTTATTTTCGTTTCGGGGAAAGAACAAACCAGCTCTGTCAAGGAAGATGAACCGAGCTTAGCCTATGAGAAGCGCAGCTTTGAGGATCTTGAGGGCTGGGCCAATGCAGAGGATTTGAAGACGCCTTTCGAGGCTTTTCTTCGGTCTTGCGGCCGGCTGATGCGCAAAGCAGACGGCGATGCCATTAACCCGCGGGAGGTGCTCGGTAAAGGGGGACTAAACACACTTTCTGGGACGAAAGAAGACTGGCGCGCCGCCTGTGAAGGGGCAGGCACGCTAACAGACCCATCTACCATTGCGATCAAAAATTTCTTTGAAAGCCATTTTCAGCCCCTGCTGGTTTTTCACCAAAAGGTGAATGAGGTCGATGAAGGGAAAAAAGGGCTTTTCACTGGATATTTCGAGCCCAGCTACGCCGCCCGCAAAGCCCCTCAGGAGGATTTGACCGCCCCGGTTTTAACCCGCCCGGAAACCCTGCTGAGAGCAAACCTCGCTGACTTTTCCCCTGACTTAAAAGGTAAAGTGATTTGGGGTAAAGTAGAGGGGCAGCGGTTGGTCCCCTTTTCCACCCATGAAGAGATCTTACAAACCCCGCCCGCCTCCAGCGAAATATTGGGATATATGAACCCTAATGATTTGCTGACCGTCCAAATCCAAGGCTCCGGGCGATTAGAGTTTAAAGATGGCAGCCATAAACGCATCGGCTATGCTGCGAAGAATGGCCACTCCTATGTGGCGATTGGCCGGACCTTGGTGGAGGAAGGACATTTACGCCTTGAGGAGGTAACCATGCCAGCGATTTTGGCATGGCTTGACCAAGCGGACCCGAAAGACGCCGCTGAAATTCGGTATTCCAACCCCTCTTATATTTTCTTTGAAGACCGTAGCGGCAGTCTCTCCCCTGACCTCGGGCCTGTGGGCGCCCAAGGGATCCAACTGACCGAAGGGTATAGCCTTGCGGTGGATTATCGTTTTTACGCCTATGGCACGCCCGTGTGGCTGACGACCCCGAAGAGCGGAGAGAATGAAGCGCTTAACCGTTTGTTCATTGCCCAAGACACAGGCGGCGCTATTCGAGGACCCCAGCGGGGAGATGTTTTTTACGGCGCAGGCCCTGAGGCAGATATTCAGGCCGGCACCATGAATGCCATCGGGCAGATGATTATTTTGCTCCCGAAACCTCTTTTGGAAAAACTTGACCGTGCGGCCGCCTAAGCGACATCGCCCCCTAGGGCCAGAGGAGCAGAAGCTGTGGGCCCATGTCACCAAAACGGTGACCCCTCTTGCGGGAGTGGAGCTTACACCGGACCCTACACCCGCCAAAACACCCCTCTTCCCACCACAAAAAGGGGGAAAGGACCAGCCGCCGCCGCCCTCTCTTCGCGCTCTAAAAATGTCAAGCGCTGCACCAAAACACCGCTCCGCGCGAGAGCAGACCCCCTTAAAGTTTGGCAGTGGCGACCCCAGGCAAGCCAAGCGGGTTTCCCGGGGGCATATGGCAATCGATGCGACCCTCGACCTCCATGGGCTGACCCAAGCGCAGGCCAAAAACCGACTTTTTCATTTCATAGAATTTGCCAAAATGAGAAAGCATCGAACCCTACTCATTATCACGGGGAAAGGCAGCTCAGAAAAAGCGGTTCCCTTTGCCAAAGCCCCCCGGGGGATATTGCGCGTTCGTTTTTTAGAATGGATTGAAGGGCCGCCCCTCTCCCAGATGATTGCCTCGGTGCAGAACGCCCATCAGCGCCATGGGGGGCGGGGTGCTTTTTATGTTTTTCTGAAAAAAGACCCCTAACCAAACAGCTCTTTCCTTATTGCAGCATATTTATGGAGCAAAAATAATAAAATCAGTTTCCCCTTTTGACGATGCCCTTTAAACCGTCATAAAACTGTTACGATATACCGGTAGCCCTTTGGCAAGGATCGAGAGCCCACCACATAATATTAAGAAGGTTTCCAATGGTTTTTGGTATTGAGGTGTGGGCCGCCATTGGCTTTTTCTTTGCGGCCTATGCGGTGGTGGGGAATGATGCTCTCCAAACCTTAGGGACATTCATCAATTCCAATCGCAATATGCATTGGACCATCCTTTTTGCTTTTGCCGCGCTAATCCTTGTGGTGACCTTCACCTATGGGTGGCAGGTGAATGGCGGGGACCCGTCCTATGGTCGTCTTTCCAAGACTGAAAAATATCCGCCTATCTCTATTGAGTGGTATCACACTCTACCGCCCCTGGTGTTACTGATCATTACCCGGCTTGGGATCCCGGTATCCACATCCTTCATGGTGCTGACGATTTTTGCGACCCTAGGGGGCTTAAGCTCCATGATCGAAAAATCGTTGATTGGCTATTTCTTAGCCTTCGCTGTGGGCGGGGGGCTTTATTTGGTTTTAAGTCGAACCTTAGAGATGTGGTTCCAAAAACATGAGCCAGGCTCGGTGGTGCCCATGGGACTTATTGGCGGCATTGGGGTGGCGTATCTCATTCTTCAGCATTTTGTGTTTGGCTTTATGGACTCGCGCCAGGTCTTTCTTTTTGGCTGCTTCATTATCGTTGGGGTGGAGCTGATTGCCCTCTTTTTAGCGTTTAATGTCTCACGGCGTCTTTACTGGGTCACCGCCCAATGGGTGACCACCGCCTATCTTTGGGGGATTTGGCTGGTCCAAGATTTTGCGAATATTTTCGTGTTTCTCCCCCGAGAGCTTACTGCCCCGCAGGGCTTTTTGGCCATGGCCGTGATTGTGGTGTTACTGGGGATTACCTTTGCCAACCGCGGGGGGCCGGTTCAAAAAATCCTCGCCTCTAAATCCAACGTGACAGACATTCGCTCTGCCACCGTCATCGACCTGATTTATGCTTCACTGCTGTACTATTTCAAAGAATTAAATGCCATTCCCATGAGTACCACTTGGGTCTTTTTGGGCCTCATCGCGGGCCGGGAATATGCCTTTGCCTTAACACGGGACGGCATTCGCTTTGTCAAAACCGCCTTGAGTACGTTGAGCGATTTATCGAAAGCCTTTATTGGTCTTGTGATTTCCCTTAACTTGGCCGTGGGCCTGCCTTTTATTGCCCGGTTTATCACCGAAGATGGCGTACAGCTCTCCGATATCTTTAGCACCAGCAGTTTTGCCTGGTTTGTGGGCTTAGCCAATCTAATGCTGCTGCCGGTCTTTCTTTTCTTATTTCAAAAAACCAAAGCCACGATGATTGTTTTGGTTTTGGCCTTTGGCCTCGCCTTACTTGGGTTTTTCAACGCGAATTTGAATTAGTCCCTTGTCTTTGCAAAGCTTGAGCGTATAAGCGCTTCTTTCGAACATTGTCTGGCGAATGGCATGCCTCGGCAATGGTGGATGGTCTTTTAGGCCCTTACTTAAAGTTGGAGATGAAAATGCCAAAAATGAAAACCAAATCAGGCGCAAAAAAGCGCTTTAAGATCACAGGCCGCGGCAAAGTCAAAGCCATGCAAACCGGCAAACGCCACGGCATGATCAAACGAACCCCTAAGCAAATTCGGCACAAGCGCGGCGCTCTCATCTTACAAAAATGCGATGAGAATATTGTCAAAAAATATATGCCCTACGCGCGGTAGAAGGAGCTTTAGAAATGTCACGAGTTAAAACAGGTACCGTTCGTCACGCCCGCCATCGCAAAGTGATCAATAATGCCAAGGGCTATTATGGCGCACGCCGTCGCATTTTTGGTGTTGCGAACCAAGCGGTCGAAAAAGCCGGCCAATATGCTTATCGCGACCGGAAAGCCAGAAAGCGGGAATTTCGTCGCCACTGGATTCAACGTATTAACGCCGCCGCGCGGGAGCATGGGTTGAGCTATTCTGTCTTCATGAATGGCCTTGCAAAAGCGGGCATTGAGGTGGACCGGAAAATGCTTGCGGACCTGGCGGCCCAAGAACCGGCTGCTTTTGCGAGTTTTGTTGAAAAGGCAAAAAGCGCCATCGCCTAATCACTAGAGCAATTTCGTATCACTCCGTGCTACTCAATTGCTCTAGTCTTTTGTTTTGTCGCGTTTTCTTTCGCCCAACCGGTATCCACTTGGTCGGAAAACGCTTTAGCGGTCATTTTTATATTTAAACCCGCTATTCGTGAATGAAGAGCGGGTTTTTATTTGACCCCATATCTGACATAACAGGCGTAAGTTTCATGCGCCCAATATTCTTTCTTCGGATGAGTTCCTATGTCTATACCCCCCCCTTCCCATGATGAGTTAGACGCTCTTGAAAAAGATCTGATGACGCAGATAACCGCAGCGCGTGATGAAGGCAGCTTAGAAGATATTCGTGTTTCAGCCTTGGGGAAAAAGGGCGTGATCTCTGAGCGGATGAAAAGCTTAGGGAAGATGAGCCCTGAGGAACGGAAAACCGCGGGGCCCCTTTTAAATGGCCTGAAAACCCGCATTGCTGATGCCATCACATCGCAAAAAGAAAAAGTGGAAGAAGAGGTGTTGAACCAACGCCTTGCCGAAGAAACCCTTGATGTCACCCTGCCCGTTTCGGTGAAGCCCCGCGGACGGAAACATCCGGTTACCCATGTTTTTGAAGAAGTTGAAGCCATCTTCGCGGAGATGGGGTTCTCCCCCCGATATGGTCCTGATATTGAAGACGATTTTCATAACTTCACCGCTCTCAATTTCCCCGACGGTCATCCTGCACGGGAAATGCATGATACCTTTTTCTTTAACGAAAAGGCAGATGGCGACCGCATGTTGCTCCGTACCCACACATCTCCGGTTCAAATCCGAACCATGATGACGGAGAAACCCCCTATCCGGATCATCGCGCCCGGCCGAACCTTTCGGTGTGACAGTGATCAAACCCACACCCCTATGTTTCACCAAGTTGAAGGCCTTGTCATTGATCAACAAACCCATATGGGGCACTTAAAGGGGACCTTAGAGGCCTTTTTAAAAGCTTTTTTTGAAATTGATGAGGTAAAAACCCGGTTTCGTCCCCATTTCTTTCCGTTTACGGAACCCTCCGCCGAGATGGATGTGGGCTATGAACGCATTGACGGGAGCCTGCATATTGGGAAGGGAGAAGATTGGATGGAAATCCTGGGCTGCGGAATGGTACATCCTAATGTGATAAAAGCATGTGGTCTTGACCCGGATGAATATCAGGGGTTTGCCTTTGGGGTCGGTGTCGACCGCCTTGCCATGCTAAAATATGGCATCCCTGACTTACGCGACTTTTTTGCAAGCGACACCCGCTGGCTTGCCCATTACGGGTTTTAATCCGATGACAGAGACACCCTCTGCCCCCGCCCCTGATGGCCAATTGGCCACCCGCAACATGACCATGCCCGCAGATGCAAACAGCTTTGGCAATGTCTTTGGCGGCTGGGTGATGAGCCAGATGGACATAGCGGGCTCTGTCGCCGCGGTAGAGCATATCAATAATTATGTGGTGACTGTGGCGGTTGACAGCATGGTCTTTGTGGCCCCCATCCATATTGGCGATGTGGTCTCTTGCTATACCAAAATCGTGAAGACCGGCCGCACCTCCATCACTGTCCATGTGGAAACATGGGCGCTTCACCGGCTCAAAGGGGGTTTGCGGGAGAAAGTGACGGAAGCTGATTTTACATATGTGTCGGTTGACGAAAATGGCCGACCCACCCCTATTCAAAAAGGCGCATAGGCCATGAAATTTTCTCTCTCTTGGTTAAAAGATCACCTTAAGACCGATGCCCCTTTGACAGATATCACCGACACCATGGTGCAGGTGGGGTTAGAGGTGGAAGAGGTGGACAACCCCGCCGAACGGCTTTCCGCCATCAGTGTTGGGCATATTCTCACCGCCGAAAAACATCCCGATGCGGATAAGCTGAAAATCTGTCGCGTTGAGACAAAAGAGGGGGAGCAACAAATTGTGTGCGGCGCCCCGAATGCACGCGCTGGCCTTAAAGTCGCCTATGCCCCCGTAGGCACCTATATTCCTGGCATTGATATCACCTTGAGCAAAGCCAAAATCCGGGGGGTGGAAAGCTTTGGCATGTTATGTTCTGCAAGCGAATTAGAGCTGGGGGAGGATCATGCTGGTATTATGGAGCTTGATGCCCAAGCAAAAGTGGGCACAGCCTTAGCTGATCTTCTCCAACTGGACGACCCCGTCATTGATTTTGAAGTGACACCAAACCGGCCCGACACAAATGGGGTGGACGGGGTGGCCCGGGATCTCGCCGCTGCAGGCCTGGGTGAGCGTATCACCCCTCAAACTGATCTGGTCGAGGGCACATTTCCCCTTGATCAAGATATTGTCATTGAGGATGAAACCCTTTGTCCGGCCTTTGCCGGGCGGATTGTGAAGGGCGTGAAAAACACCCCCTCCCCCCAATGGTTACAAGACCGCCTACGGTCCATCGGTCTACGGCCAATCAATGCCCTTGTGGATATTACCAACTATATCTCTTACGACCGGGCGCGGCCCCTCCATGTTTATGATGTAAGCAAGCTCACCGGGGCTATTCACATAAGACATGGGCGGCAGGGGGAAAAGTTCTTGGCGCTCGACGGGAAAGAATATGCGGTGGATGAAAGTATGTGTGTCATCGCCGATGAGAAAAGCGTATTGGGCCTTGGCGGCGTTATGGGGGGGAAAGCTTCTGGCTGCACGGAAGACACCACAGACGTTTTTGTGGAATGTGCCTTATTTGATGCCCTCACCACCGCACGGACGGGCCGGAAAACAGGCATTGTCTCAGATGCCCGCTATCGTTTTGAGCGAGGGGTGGACCCCCAAACAGTGGAAACGGGGATGGCTTTGGCCACCCAGTTGATCCTAGACCTATGTGGCGGTACGGCAAGTGAAGTAACCATTGCAGGTACCGTTCCTCCATGGGACAAAACAGTGGACTTTCCGCCGGCGGAGGTTTTACGCCTTACCGGAATGGACATCCCCGACAGTCAAAAAGAAGATATTCTTGAAAGCTTAGGGTTTGATGTGAAACGGGGCGGGGTTTGGTCTGTGAAGGTACCAAGTTTCCGCCCTGACATTGCTGGGAAGGCTGATCTGGTCGAGGAAATTGCAAGGATCCATGGCCTCCACCATCTGCCCACAGAGCAGTTACCTCCTCTAGAGGTCAGTCAAAAACCAAAACCCGCTATGGCGGCGATGCGCCAGACGCTTTCAAGAGAAACCCTTTTCCATGCGGGCTATCATGAGGCGATCACTTGGGCCTTTTGCGATGAGAAGGCCGCCACACTCTTTGGCGGAGCGACAGAGCTTACCCTTGCGAACCCCATTTCCGCTGACCTTAGCATGATGCGGCCAAGTGCATTGCCCAATCTGCTGTTATCTGTGGCAAATAACGTTGCCCGTGGTGCCGACAAGGTTCGTCTTTTTGAAATTGGCGGCGGCTATACGGAGGATACGCCGCAAGGGCAAAGCACAGTGTTATCGGCCGTCAGCTTTGGCACAGAACCAAAGGCATGGGATGAAGACGCAGCTCAAGCTGATATTTATGCACTAAAAGCATTGGCACTCACAGCCTTGGATGCCATGGGCGTGTCCGTTGGCAATCTGACCACCCATGCGAAGGGTCCGGATTTTTTCCACCCCGGCCGGAAAGGGAGCTTAGGCCTTGGCCCTAAGACGGTTTTGGCGCATTTTGGTGAGATCCATCCCATGGTTTTAAAAAAGCTTGACGTCCCCGGACCAGTGGTCGCCATGGAAATATTTTTTGATGCCATCCCTGCGCCTCGCGCGAAATCTGGCAAAACAAAGCCCCCCCTCCGCGCGTCAAACCTTATGCCCCTCACCCGAGATTTTGCTTTTTTGGTGGAGGACGGTATTTCTGCTGAAGCATTGATCAAAGCTATTCGCGGGGCCGACAAGAAACTCATCACTGATGTTCGGCTCTTCGATGTCTATCGCGGCAAAGGCGTCCCCGAAGGGCAACAGTCCTTAGCGATTGAGGTTGCCCTGCAACCCATGGACAAAACTCTGACCGATGACGAGATTGAAGCCATCAGTGAGCGTATTATTCAGCAAGCGCAAAAATCAGTGGGGGCCACCTTAAGGGGGTAAGGGCTCGCCCCCGCTGGGCAGCATATAGCGCTTTTGCCCTATGGGCGTGAAAGACACCCCCTTTACCCCTGCCTTGATGGTTTGCAGTCTTCACCCTTTCCACTTACAGTTAGAGGGAAAGGGATATGAGTGACATGTATAAAAATCGCTGGGCCCTCATCACAGGGGCATCCTCTGGCATTGGCGCAGCCTTTGCCCAAGCTCTGATCAAACAAGGGGCCCATGTGGTTCTGGTGGCCCGGCGGGAAGAGAAACTGAACCAGATTGCCCAAGACGCGCGCGCAGCAGGTGTTAATGCGATGGTCATTCCGGCTGATTTGGCCGACCCCGCCTCCCCTGTCATGATTATGGATCAGCTCACCCATGAAAATATCGATATCGACATCCTGATCAATAATGCAGGCTTTGGCCTACCGGGCGGGTATGCGGAAACAAGTTGGGCGGACCAAAGCTATTTTTTACAGCTTATGGTCACATCCTACGCTGAGCTTGCGCACCGGATTTTCCCCACTATGCTCGAAAAGGGGTGGGGGCGGATCATTAATGTGGCAAGCCTTGCGGGATTAATTCCCGGCGCATCTGGCCACACCCTTTATGGGGCTTCGAAATCTTTTTTGATTTCCTTCTCCCAAAGCTTAGCTGCAGAGGCTTATCACAAGCCAGGAGTGAAGATTTCTGCCTTTTGCCCTGGTTTCACCCTCACAGAGTTTCATGACCGGAATCACACCCGCGCACAAATTAATGCGCTGCCCTCTTTTATGGTGATGGAGGCGGATAAAGCGGTCACCGGCGCCCTTAAAGCTTTAGAGGATCAGAACACAGTCTATGTGCCGGGCGGATGGAATAAATTCCTTGCTTTTTTAGCAAGAAGCCTGCCACTAAGTTTGGCTGAGACATTGGTGAGGGCCCAATCAGCGAAATTTCGCCGTACTCAGCCTTTATCCTCTGACGAATCTTCCTCTTCGGGAAGAACCACCATCACTTGACCCGCTGCTAAGTCAACTTTAGGCACAGCATCCTTTGTAAAGGGCAAGAGAACCAAACCTGGACGACCTGGTATTTTGTGAAGCTCTATCACATCACCGGCCCCATAATTAACAACGGCTTTCACCTCACCGGCAAGTTGCCCCGTAATGGTAACCGCCTTTAGGCCCACTAAATCGTCAAGATAATATTCATCTTCATCGGGGGCGGGCAGGCGATCCCGCGCCACATATAATAAAGCCCCCTTATAGCGATCGCACGCTTCCCGGGAAGTCACCTCAGGTGCTGTGGCAAAAAACAGCGACGGCTTTACCTCTGACCCTAGGGATAAGGTCAACTGATGACCCTCTTCTGTATAAAGAGGGCCATAGGCAGCAATATCAGCGGCGATATCCGTGTAACTGCGGACTTTGAACCCGCCCTTCACCCCATGGGGGCCGGCAAATTGACCTAGCACCACCATGGAGCTGTTTGGCGGCTTCCCCACCCTTACTCAGCAGTTTCTTCAGCGGGCGCCTCTTCCGCAGGGGCCGCTTCGGCTTCGGCGGCGGCCTCTTTTGCTGCTTCTTCCTTCGCCTTTTTCTCTTCAATCCGCTCTAAAGCTTTTTGACCAGGCTTTGCTTTATTGGGATTATTCCCATGCTCCCACTTCACAAGGTCAACAGCGCTTAAGAAACGAGCCACACGGTCAGTGGGCTGGGCCCCCCGGTCAAGCCAATGCTTTGCCCGTTCAACATCCACCTCAACACGCTTTTCATTATCTTTCGCCAAAAGAGGGTTATACCGACCAATTTTTTCGATATATCGCCCATCTCGCGGCATCCGCGCATCGGCAATGACGATTGAATAAAAGGGACGCTTTTTTGCGCCGCCCCGGGCAAGTCTAATTTTAAGAGCCATAATTTCCTTCTTTACTCTTTTGCTTCGATGATAACATTTCCAGAAACGCTATCTTCAGGTTTTAATTTTCCGTCTTCTGTACATTGTTGATAGACAACTTCATCGGCAAGCCCAATGGCATAATCCGCCTTCAGACGATCAAGCGGTGTGGCCTGTTTATCCAATTTGGTGAAAAAACTGACCTCTGAGGTCCCGTCTTTACGATTTCGAATAATTCCTGTGACGGGCAGGTCATCGTTAAAAAATGTATTTAGTCTATAGGCTGTTTGCTGACGACTAAGGGGTGTTTTCACCGAATACCCATCTGCAGTCAGCAAAGCCTCTTGCACGCACATGGGTTCAATGGGGCTTTGTAAAAAATTCATGGAGCTGACCACGGGGCCACCGGTGGCACAGCCAGCCATAAAGGATAGGACAAAAAGGGAGGAGATCGTCTTCATTTCTTCTTTGGTCCCCCTAAGCCGGGTAGGCCGCCCATGGGGGGTCCGCCGAGGCCGGGCAATCCGCCACCGCCCATAGGGGGAAGGCCAGGGGGCATCCCCCCACCAGGGGCGCCGCCCAACATTTTGGCCATAGTCGCCGCCATGCCGCGCTTGCCACCCTTGCCCATTGACTTCATCATCTCCGCCCTTCCCGTATGAGCTTTCAGCAGCTTATTGACATCTTGGACTTGGACCCCGGCGCCCGCCGCCACCCGCTTTTTACGGGAGGCATTCATCAGCTTAGGGTTTTTTCGCTCCCTTTTTGTCATGGAGCTGATGATGGCTTCTTGGTGCAGGATCTCTTTATTTCCAAAGCCGCCAGCGGCATCCACCGCTTGCTTCATTTTTCCCATGCCCGGCATAAGACCCAAAATGGCGCCCATCCCCCCCATAGTGCGCATTTGTTTGAATTGATCCGCTAAGTCGTCTAAATCAAACTCACCCTTGGCGAGCTTTTTCGCAGCTTTTTCCGCCTTATCCTGATCAATTTGAGTGGAGGCTTTCTCAACAAGGGAGACAATATCCCCCATCCCCAATATACGGCCCGCCATCCGCTCTGGGTCAAATATATCAAGGGCGTCAATTTTCTCGCCCACACCCACAAATTTAATGGGCGCCCCGGTCACCGCCCGCATGGAAAGGGCGGCCCCGCCCCGACCATCCCCATCTAGTCGGGTGAGCACCACCCCAGAGATATCCACCCGGGCTTTAAAACGCTCAGCTGTCTGAACGGCATCTTGGCCCGTTAAACTGTCGAGCACCAAAAGGGTTTCCGCAGGGTTGGTGGCGCTATAAATCTGGCTTACTTCATCCATCAACTGCTCATTAATGGAGAGGCGCCCGGCGGTGTCGAGCATCACCACATCATAGCCGCCCAGTCGGCCTGCCTCCATCGCGCGATTGGCAATTTGGAGCGGTGTCTGACCATCAATGATGGGGAGGGTGGGCACCTCCGCCTGGGTGCCGAGAACCCGTAACTGTTCCATGGCCGCCGGACGGCGGGTATCGAGGGAGGCCATCAAGACCTTTTTCCGCTCTTTCGTCTGCAGGCGGAGGGCAATTTTCGCCGTTGAGGTGGTCTTCCCCGAGCCTTGCAAGCCCACCATCAGCATCGCCGCCGGCGGGGCCTTAGCCAGGTTTATCTCATGGGCCCCGTCACTGCCGCCCAAAATATCCACCAAAACGTCGTGGACGATTTTGACCACTTGCTGACCGGGGGTGACAGAACGCAACACCTCCTGCCCCACGGCCCGCTCTTTGACCTTGGCCACAAAATCCTTCGCTACTGGCAAGGCGACATCCGCCTCCAGCAAGGCCACCCGCACCTCGCGCATGGCGTCGCCCACATCCTTTTCGGACAGCGCCCCGCGCCCACGAAGCTTGTCAAAGACACCAGAAAGTCGATCAGATAAACTGTCGAACATGGGGTTTCACCTTTTTTGCGTAAGGCTTCACGGGAGAAGCCCTATTCTATCAACTCAAACGCCAATAACCGCCGCGGGGGCGTTACCCTGGCGGCGGGACATCCCCGGCCTCGTCTTCTTTCATATAAGAGCGAAGGGTCGTGCCGGTAGACGCGCAAGATCGAGCGCTTATTGAATTTTAAGGGAGCTTATGGGCAATCAAAGGGATGGCGTCAAGATCATCCATATCCAAGGGCTCAATGTGTTATAAATTTATATATCAAACCGGCCAGCCTCGGTGTTTTTTTGCAAATCTTTTGCCTCAAAAACCCGGCCATTCATCACGCCATACACCCCAAGCGACAGGGTTTGGGCAGCGATGATAGCGCCGCCTAAATTAAACCCCGCATCGGAGATATAGAGGGAGTGGGGGCGCATCGCACCCGTCAGAACCACCGTCTTAGCAAGGTTTTTTCCCGCTAGATATTTGGCAGTGTGTTCCATGGTGCCGGTGCCATGGGTGACCACAATGGCGTCTTCCCCGGCGTTTTCAATATGGGTAGCAAGAACAGCTCGGTGGTCGTCCGTCATGTCCAAACTATCCATTTGAAAAAGCGTCTCGACCACAGGGAAAAAGCATCGCCCTTCTTCTAAGGCCCTTGGCACTTGGGTGCCGTGGCTATCGAGAAAATCAAGATTTTCTTCTTTCCAATTATGGACCTTATCAAAGGTCCCCCCGGTGATGAGAACACGAACAGGTTTCTGTAAAGGCAATGTCATTGCACGGGCCTTTGCCGAAACACATCTTCGTCAAGGGCATTTTCCCATTTCCCCACCGCAGAAGCAACAGCCGCATCCCCAGTCACATTGGTCATGGTACGCATCATGTCAAGCAGCCGGTCAAAGGGGAAAATAAGCGCAACAATCAGCACAGCTTGCTCTGTGGTCACCCCAAAGACTTGGAGGACGGCCACCGCCAAGAACAAACTGGCCGAAGGGATGCCCGCAGCCCCAATACTGGCCGCCGTTGCGGTGAAGGCAATCGCCACATAATCCGCGAGCGCCAGATCTATGCCCACCGCTTGGGCGGCAAATAATGCCACCAATCCTAAATAAATACTGGTCCCATCCATATTAATGGTGGCCCCTAAGGGAAGAACCGATCCCGCCACAGATTTCTCGACCCCCAGGTTTTTGTTCACATTGGAAATGGTCACCGGCAGGGTGGCGGAAGAGCTGGCCGTGGAAAAGGCCGTGCTCATCGCATCCAGAATACCGCCAATGAATTTCACAAAAGGCAGACCCAACACAATCCTGACCAACCCTCCATAGATAAAGATGATGTGAACGGCACAGGCCAAGTAAAGGGCGAAAGTCAGCTTTGCTAAATTTTCCAAAACCGCAATGCCTTGGGTGCCCAATACCCATGCCATCAGGGCAAAAACCCCAAAAGGGGCAAGCTCCATGATAAAACCGGTAAGCTTTAAAACCGCCTCCGCCGCGGACTCCATCCCCCGGCCCACGGATTCTTTCGCTTGCCCAGAGGCGATAATCGCCACGCCAAAAAGGATAGAGAAAAAGATAACCGCTAATATGTCCCCCTCCACCATCGCTTTTAAAGGATTGGCCGGGATGACATCTAAAATTTGTTCGACGGCTGTCTTTTGCGCATTTTCTGCGGTTTCTAAACGTTCAACAATGGCGCCTTGCGCATCCGCGCCCGCTTGAGTGTAATCAACCCCCTCCCCTGGCTTCACAATGGTCCCAGCCACCAACCCAATGGTCACTGCAAAGGCGGTTGTGGTCAGGTAAAGAAGAATCGTCCGCACCCCCAAACTGCCCAATCGTTTGGGGTCCCCCATGGCAATGACCCCGGCCACGATGGTGGTAAAGACAAGGGGGATAATCAGCATCCGGATGAGTTTAATAAACCCATCCCCAATGGGTCGGACACTTGCCGCGGCATCCCCGAATATATAGCCCACAACGCCCCCGGCGATAAGGGCGATAATCACCCGCACCCAAAGGGGAAGCTGTAATTTGCTGCCTAAAATATAAAGAGCAACAAACGCCCCTAAGGTGGTGAGCCAGAAGGCCACCAAACTGATATTCTCACCCATCTCCATAAGATAGCTCCCACTTTATCTTAACTTTGTGATTGTTTTTTGAGGGGCCAAACCCGCAATGTAAAGTTCAATCGCC
This sequence comes from Pseudomonadota bacterium, assembly GCA_039026195.1. Lineage (GTDB taxonomy): Bacteria > Pseudomonadota > Alphaproteobacteria > Caulobacterales > Parvularculaceae > Parvularcula. The sequence continues at coordinate 14,020 of JBCCMT010000011.1, forward strand.
CTTCAACCCAAGCTCCTCGGTGAAATATGAAAATTGCAAGGCTAACCGTTGCGCCAACTGATTTTGGTTCGCCGCCGCGCCGTGGCCCCCTTCGATATTTTCATAATAGAGGAAAGGTAATTCATACGCTTCCATGCGTTTTGCCATTTTCCGCGCATGGCCAGGATGCACCCGATCATCTTTAGTAGACGTGAAGAAAAAGGGCCGCGGATAAATGCCGGTTTTTCGTAAATTATGATAAGGGCTGATCTTTTCTAAAAAGGCCCGCTCCTCATACACCTCGGGGTTGCCATATTCGCCCATCCATGAGGCCCCGGCAAGCAAGAGATGGAACCGTAGCATGTCCAGCAAGGGCACCCCAATCCCCACCGCCTTATAAAGCTCTGGTCGTTGGGTAAGGGCCACCCCCATCAACAGCCCCCCATTCGAGCCCCCTAAAATCCCCAGCTGTTCAGGGGTCGTGATCTTCTTTTCAATCAGCGCTTCGGAAACCGCGAAAAAGTCATCATAAATTTTCTGGCGCTGGGTTTTTAGGCCCGCTTGGTGCCAACTTGGGCCAAACTCACCACCGCCTCGAATATTCGCAATCACATAGATGCCGCCTTGTTCTAACCAAAGCTTCCCCGTGGTGGCCGAATATTGCGGCAGAATTGAAATCTCAAACCCGCCATAGGCATACTGAATAGTGGGGGCAGGACCCGCCGCTAGAACATCTTTTCGGCCCATGACAAAATAGGGGATGCGTGTCCCATCTTGACTCACTGCTTCATATTGCTGCGTCACAACACCTTCAGCGTCGAAAAAAGCTGGCGTTGATTTAATTGCCGTTGGGGCCTCGCCCTTTTGGACATAATAAAGTGTCTCTGGGGAGGTAGGATTTTCATAATAGACAAGAAGATCATCCGTCTCATGATTAGCCGCGCCAATGGAAAGGACGCCATTTTGCGGCAACTTAATATCTGTTTGCTGCCACTTGTCCTCTTGCCACTTATATTCAATCAAACGACCACTGATATTATCCAGTAGCTCAACAAATATCCTATTTTCTGTGGTGCTTACCCCCTTCACCGCCATATGGCTTTCCGGTTGAAATACTAAGGTGACGTCCTTCGTATCCATAGCAAGCGAGAGGACGGAACCCGACACGAAATTTGTAGCGCCCGGGCGCCAATCCTCATTCAGTTTGATGATGGCTTGACCATTTATATAGCCGACAAAATCCGTCCGCTTCGGCAGCGGCAATTTTTTAAACATGCCGTCTTCATCGCGTAGATAATGGTCAAATTCGTAAAAATTCAAGGCGTGGGAAAAACCAGAAATATATTTTTGATCTTCGTAAGTGGAAAAGGGCCAAACGCCCATATCCTCCTTTGCCGCCTCAAAGACGACAGGGGCGTTTTCAATCTCCATCCCCCGTTTCCAGAGACGAATTTGACGCGGGTAACCAGAGGTAGTCAAGGTTTCTTCCCCTAAATCCATCCCCACCAGGAGGGTATTTTTATCCAGCCAAGTGGTGGAGGATTTTGCCTCCTCTAAGGTGAAACCCTCCCCCAAAAATGTCTTTGTGGACAGATCAAATTCCCGCCGCACTGCGGCATCAGACCCCCCGCGGGATAAGGTCAAGATACAGCGCGTATAATCAGGCGCCAAGCAACTTGCCCCCTTGAAAACCCAGTTTTCCTGCTCTTCGTTCGCTAGCTGATCAATATCGAGGAGAAGCTCCCACGCCTCTTCCCCCTTCACATAATCTGCGATCGACATGCGCCGCCATAGGCCCCGAATATGGGTCTCATCTTGCCAAAAATTATAGGCGAACGCCCCGCGCAGACTGACGCTTGGAATGCGGTCTTCGGAGGTGAGGATCTCTTTCGCATCGTCAAAAAAAGTCGCGTAGCGCTCGCTCGCTTCTAGCTCGTTCAAGCTGCGATCATTTTGCGCCCGCACCCAGGCCAGCGCTTTTTCACCTTCCACCTCCTCTAGCCATAGATAGGGGTCATTTGTGGATAAATCTTGGGAAGATGACATAGAAGAAGATCCAGACAAAAGGTGAGGCTGCGCCTTCACCGGTAAAAAGGGAGAAGCGAATAAAAAAAGCGTTCCTATGGAGAGGAGCGCTTTTTTCTGAAAGCCGAGAACAGGCCTTATATACTTTTTGATCAAAGGGGCATCTCGCAAGATGGGGGTCAAAAGACCCCCCCGTCTAACTGTCTTCAGGGCGGGTAATCACCGGACCCAAATTTTCTAACACTTGCTGGGCACTATAGGCTGTGGGGGTATTGGCTGGCTTTTGGCCTCGCCCCAATACGATATAAGCCAATGCGGTATAGCGGTTCCGCTCCCGCACGGTGACATCGTTAAAGCCAGGGCCAAACCCTGGGCCCCAGCCATACCCATAGCCA
>JBCCMT010000012.1:0-15371 GCA_039026195.1 Pseudomonadota bacterium
ATATTGTCGTCACTCCTCCTCGAATATGCCAGCATGTCCTTCAGCCTGCCCCGGACCCCGATCCGGGGTCGCTCCTAAATCTGATGCTTTTTCGTCACCGGCCAGTGTTATGCCATGATACTCAACAAGCCCTAGTGCGGGGGAGAGTTGTCCTGATTTGAGATCAAGCTGACGTGACGGCTTCTTTTCATGGGCGAACTTCTGGATAGTAGGCATTATGAAAACCATCCATCTTAGCTATCCCGCCCCTTATCGGAACCGCGTTGAACATGCCGTTCAAAATGCCCACCCCATTGATTGGTCACGGGAAGTTGAGCCCGATGAGACCCGGGAGAGTGTGCGCGTCCTTTTAGAGGATGGCGAAGGTCAATCCCTCATGGATGCGGTCCAAACCATGTTTTCAGGGACAGACCCATGGCGATTGGTGCTGATGGATGTGGAGGCCACCCTGCCCCGCATCGAAGAACCAGCCCCTGAAGAAGAAGAAAAAACAAAGAAAAAGAAACGCAAACAAGCCATGCGAGAGGCCATCGTTGAAGAGGTGATGGGCAATAGCAAACTCAATATAGACTTCGTTATACTGACGATCCTCTCCGCTATTGTGGCCGCTATTGGGTTGAATGAGGACAATGTCGCCGTGGTCATCGGCGCCATGGTCATTGCCCCTTTGCTTGGACCGATTTTGGGGTTCAGTCTTGGCTCGGCCCTAGGATCTGGCCCCATGATGGGGAAGGCCGCGCGCACAGCCCTTTGTGGCCTTACCATAGGGTTTAGCACTGTATTTTTGTTAGCCCTCCTCTTGCCTGTCAATATGGAGAGCCAAGAGCTCATGGCACGGACCAGTATCAATCCTGAGGTGATTGCCCTTGCCCTTGCGTCAGGGGCAGCCGCGGCCCTGTCGATTACCGGGGGGCTCTCCTCTTCCCTGGTGGGGGTGATGGTGGCGGTGGCCTTGCTGCCCCCCTCGGCGGCTTCAGCCATGTATCTAGGGGCGGGGGATCTTCGCAATGCGCTTGCCGCCGCTATTCTTGTCTTGCTGAACATTATTTGCGTGCTTCTCTCCACTCAGCTCATGTTTGTGTGGAAAGGGGTGCGCCCCCGGCGGTGGGGTCAGCAGCAAAATGCCGCCAAGTCACGACGCATGAACCTTGCGGTATGGGCTCTTTTGCTCATAGGACTTTTCGCCCTTGGGCTATGGATCAGCAGTGACCCTCAAGTGGCCCCGGTGATATCCTCTTCAACGCCTTAATGTAAGATGACCCATCGCTTGCCCCTTTTAGCTTTAGTCGCCACAAGAGCCCTATGACACTTGCATCAAAAACCTGGAAAGCCAACATCATCACCCTTTACCCCGACGCCTTTCCCGGCGTGCTTGGGGTGTCCGTGATTGAGCGGGCCAGGGCCCAAGGCCTGTGGTCCCTTGAGATGACCAACCCACGGGATTTTGCGACGGACAAACATCACACGGTGGATGACACCCCTGCGGGCGGGGGGCCGGGCATGGTAATGCGCGCCGACGTCCTAGCCGCCGCGATTGACAGTTTGGGGGAGGACCCCCGCCCTCGGCTCGTTATGTCCCCCCGCGGGCGCCCCTTTACCCAAAGCCTGGCCCACGACCTTTCAAAGGGGGATGGCGCCGTCTTCGTCTGCGGCCGGTTTGAGGGCATTGACCAACGGGTGATTGACGCCCGCCGCTTAGAAGAGGTCTCTATCGGGGATTTCGTCCTGGCGGGGGGAGAAATCGCGGCCGCCGCCATGGTAGAGGCTTGCGTCCGGCTGCTTCCCGGTGTATTAGGCGCGCCTTCGTCGCGGGAAGAAGAGAGCTTTGAACAAGGGCTGCTTGAATATCCGCAATATACGAGACCGAGAGAATTTGAAGGCCGGCCCATCCCCGAGGTCCTTTTGTCTGGTGATCATAAAAAGATTGCCAGCTGGCGGCGGGAGCAAGCTATGGAATTAACACGTGCGCGACGACCCGACCTTTTAGAGGATCAGGTCCAATCCGGCGACTAGAAAAAGGATACGGGTCACCGTTATGAATATTATCCAAGAGCTTGAGGCAGAACACGCTGCTGAGTTAAAACCAGAGGTTCCTGAATTTAACGCCGGAGATACGGTGCGGGTGCAGGTTAAAGTGCGGGAAGGGACGCGGGAGCGTCTCCAGGCCTATGAAGGGGTTTGCATTGCCCGCGGTGGACAAGGTCTTAATGAGTCTTTCACCGTACGGAAAATCTCCTTTGGCGAAGGGGTTGAGCGGGTGTTTCCCATCTACTCCCCCCTCGTGGATAGCATCGAAGTCGTCCGCCGCGGGAAGGTCCGCCGGGCGAAACTCTACTACCTTCGCACCCGTCGCGGGAAGTCCGCCCGGATCGCCGAAAAGGTGGATCACAAAGCCAAAGGCAAAAAGAAATAAGAATTCTTTTTATTCGTGGAATAGAAAAGGGCCCCGGCAAGGGCCCTTTTTTAGTGGGATGGTCATAACCTCTATCAAAGGTAGAGGTTATGACTCAAATGCTACGTCTTTCCTATATCATCGGATGTTCGTTTATACTTACACCCTCGCTATAGTCTTTTGATTTCGCATCGCTTTTTGCCGAAAACCGCGTACACTTTTCGGCGCGATGCTCTAATATGTCCCGGACCACCGCAGTGTAATCGTCCGACCCCGGCCTGCGAAGAAGCGGTTGTCGCGGGTGGTGCCGCTTTGGCTATAATAGGTGATATAATCCTCATTAAGAAGATTTTGCACCCCAAGGTCGAGGCGGCCCCGGTCTTCCCCCAGATCAAGGCCAGTGAAGGCCTCCACCAGGGTATAGCCGTCAAAATCGGTGGCATCGCCAGTATCGTCAAACTCTCTATCAAAGAAGGTGGCCGTCTGAAGGCGGAGGTTCCATCGCTCCGTCGGCTGGGCGGCGATGAAGAGGTTCAACCGGTCGGGGCTGATATTCACCCCGGCGATATCGCTGTCCACTGCGCCGTCTTGATCACTATCGAAGGAGCCTTCAATGGCAGCATAGCCCGTCCCCACCGTGATCCGGTCGGTCACGTCCACTTGCGCGGAAAGCTCCAGGCCTTCGATTTCTGTTTCCTCTCGGCGCACCTCGAAAAAGCCATCGCCATTGTCCACAAGACGCTGGCCCAGCTCTGACGTGGACCAGAAATAGCTGATATTCGCTTCAAACCGGTCCTTGGCGATGGTCAGCCCCACCTCAGTATTGTCTGCCACGATGGGCTCAATATTCAAAAGATCGTCTACATCCTGACCAGTTGTGTTGATCCCCCGCAAGACCCGGCCCACATCGGGCATGGTGAAGCCTTCGGAAAAGGCAGCGTAGGCGGTTACCCCGTCCACCACCTCAAAGGTGCCGCCAATATTCACGAGGAGTTCGGAGAAATCAGGCTCTCCTCCCAACACCAAGGGCGCCCCAGCAGATGCGAGCGTGCGGAAATCATCCACAGAGAGGGTCGCAAATTCATTCCGGACCCCCCCACTGATATTGATGCGGCCATCAAACAGCGCTTGGTCAATCTGTAAAAAAGGCGCATAGGAGATAAACTCCGTCTCCGGCACCCAGTTCCGGCCCGTCTGGATCAACTCTTGGAAGGTCAGGTCCCGTAAGAAATCTACCCCGCCGGTGATCGTCAGCCCTTCAATGCCAAGGTCACTATGGCTATAGGTGAGCTTCACCCCATATTTCTCAGAATTATTGGCAGACTGATCAAATAGCTCACCGCTAGGGTCAATACTTGCGTCTTGGAAGGTCCCAAAAATACCGCCGCCAAAGATGGATTCAAAGTCCTGGTAAAAGGCTTGAAGGCCAAGGTCCCCACCCAAAAGCTCATCCCGGGTAAAATCGAATGAGAAGGTTTGCACACTGTTGGTGGCGGGCTCCCCCTCAAATTCGCCGCGAATGGATGTGGCGGGGATGCCTGCGTCTCGGTCCCCCACCACTTGGATATAATCGCCATCGCCCTCAAGCTCAAAAATATTGGCGGTGAATTGAAGACGCGTTAGGTCATCAATATCCCATCCGATTTTTGCAAAGGCATTGAGGCTGGAGCTATCTTGGATATCCCCTTGGGTGTTATCCACCCCGATACGTTGTCCGTCTGCATCGTAAAAAGCCCCTCTACTTTCCCCCACAATGCTGGCCACCACATCAATCGCCCCGAAATCTCGCAACGCTGTGATGCCGCCGCGATAGCCGACGGTGTCCCCTGAAAGCCGGTCATCCCCAGCGGTGACGCCGCCCTCTAATCTGGTTTCCCAGCGGTCAGAGGTGGTCGGAAAGAGGGTGACATAGTTAATGACACCGCCCGTGGCGCCCACCCCTTGGATGGCATTGGCACCATAGAGAATTTCAATCCGTTCAATGACAGCGGGGTCGATGGTGAAGCCATCCCGCGATCCATTCCGCAACGGGTTAGACTGGGGCACACCGTCAATCAGATAAAGCGGCTCCCGCCCCCTGAAGCTTTCGCCCAAACCCGATAGCTTTTGCCGGGAGGGCGCGGTGCTCGGCACCTTTGTGCCAATCACGTCAAGCAAGCTGTTCGAGACGAGAAGTTGTGACGACACCTCCTCTGCGCTGATGAGGCGAACGGTGGTGGGAAGCGCCTCAACAGGCGTGTCCCGGCGGGAGGCTTGAACGGTGATAATGTCGTTTTCAGCTTGAGCATCATTCACACTCTCTTGCGCGAATGAGGTCATGGGCAAAAGAGTGAATGCCGCTGCAGACGTAAGGAATAGAGATTTCATGAGAGAGCCCCTTATTGAGATTGTTTTTAACAGTTAATCTCATATCCATATGACAAGCGATCTGCTTTTGCAACTCATTATTACTTGTCAAGATGCATGTTCCTACATCGGGGGCTTGCGAAAAGAGGGGGCCCCCGTCATGGTCCCGGTCCTATGACAGATCCTCTTTTCCCTCGCGTTACCCTTATTGGCCTTGGTTTGCTCGGGGCCTCCCTCGGGCTGGCCATCAAACGGGCGGGACTTGCAAGAGAGGTGTTGGGCACGGATCAGGATGAGGCGGAGCGCGCAGCAGCGCTCAGCCTTGGCATCGTGGACGAAACGAAGCCCACCGCCGTGGCGGCAGCGGAAAATGCTGACCTGGTTATTCTGTGCACGCCTGTTGGAACATTGACTGCCCTTACTCAAGAGCTTGCGCCCGCATTGAAAGCAGGGGCGATATTGACTGATGTGGGCTCCGTCAAAGCCACATTTGCGCGCAACGCAGCCGTCTTTATGCCGAAAGATGTCCACTTTATCCCGGGCCATCCGGTGGCAGGGACGGAGCAATCGGGCCCGGAGGCGGGCTTTGCGGAATTGTTCGATGGCCGATGGTGTATTCTCACCCCCCCCGACGGAACGGATGAAAGTGCCCTTTCGAAGCTAACAAGCTTTTGGGAGGGGTGCGGCGCAAAGGTGGAGGTGATGGACGCTGCCCACCATGACCTTGTGCTGGCCATCACCAGCCACATTCCGCATTTGATCGCCTATAATATTGTGGGGACCGCCGCCGACCTTGAAACCGTGACCCAAAGCGAAGTCATTAAATATTCCGCAGGCGGCTTTCGCGACTTCACCCGTATTGCCGCCTCAAACCCTGAGATGTGGCGAGATATTTTCCTGAGCAATAAGGACGCTGTCTTAGAAATGTTGGGCCGGTTTTCGGAGGACCTCTCCGCCCTGCAACGGGCCATCCGCTATGGGGATGCGGATGGGTTGCACACCCTATTCACCCGCACCCAAGCGATCCGTAAGCAGATTATTGACGCTGGCCAGGAGAGTCCTGAAGCCAATTTCGGCCGTCAGGCCTCCTCAAAAGAATAAGCCCTTTCTTTGTGGAAAAGGGCTTATTTTTATCTGCTTAATTCTTCGGCTGCGGGACCGTCCGCAAATAAGGCTTCACGGCTTTAAACTCCCCAAAACTTGCCCGGGCATCATCATCGGAGACCGCCGGGGTCACGATCACATCATCCCCCGGTTGCCATTGGGCAGGGGTCGCCACCTTATGTTTTGCGGTCAGTTGCATGGAATCAATGACCCGCAAAATCTCATCAAAGTTACGGCCCGTGGTCATGGGATAGGTGAGAGATAATTTTATCTTTTTATCCGGCCCCACCACGAAGACGGACCGCACTGTAGCGTTATCCGCCGGTGTTCGGCCCGCCGAACTATCCCCTGCGGCGGCGGGCAACATGCCGTACAGTTTTGCCACTTTCAGCTCAGGGTCCCCAATCATGGGATAGGTCACCTCATGGCCGGTCACGTCTTTAATATCGTCTTTCCATTTCATATGGCTTTCGACGGGGTCCACGGAGATGCCGATGATTTTCACCCCCCGCTTTTCGAATTCTTTCGTAAGGCCCGCCATATACCCAAGCTCCGTTGTACAAACGGGGGTGAAGTCTTTGGGGTGGGAGAACATGACCGCCCATCCCTCCCCGATCCACTCATGGAAATTAATCTCACCGGCCGTGGTTTCAGCGGTGAAATTGGGGGCTTCATCATTGATGCGCAAAGGTTCATGGTCGTGGGATGTCATAGGGGCTCTCCAGGTTATCGCTACGGCTTATATAGCAACGGTAAGCATAAAAGGGGAGGTCTTTTGCACTTTCCCCAAAAACGCTTTACGGTGAAGGCTATGGTCCATTTTCCTCGCTTCCGCCCCGCTATTCTTTGTTGTGGTTTTTTGATGCTGGCCGCCTGCGCCACCGCCCCTGATTATGGGCCCGCCACAGACGCCCGGGATTTTGGCTATCGCGATCAAGCCATTGAGAACAACCGTTTCCGCGTGTCTTATCAGGACAAATCCGTCGCCGAGGCCGCTGACCGCGCCCTCCGCCGGGCGGCTGAACTGACCCAGATGAATGGGTATGATTATTTCACCGTGGTCTCTCGCACCACAGATAACATAAGACGGCCAAACCAAGGGGGAACCCGGGTTGGCGTGGGGGGAAGCACAGGGGGCTTTGGCCGCTCCGGCGTCGGGGTTGGTGTCAGCCTTCCTCTAGGGGGCAATGAAAGCCAAATGTCTGTGGTCAATCTTGAAATTCTGATGGGCCGGGGAGAACGACCGGAGGGTCGTGACATCTATGACGCTAGCCAAGTCTTGAGCAACTTAAACTTTTAAGTCCTCATCACGGCCGCGGAAAATTTCAAAAAATAGCCCCCCTAGGGCCCCCGCTGCCATATGGACCAAGAGACCTAAATCCTCTGTTCCCCCTGGCACAGGATAAATGCCAAACTGCATCTTCATCAGAGAGAGGGCGACAAATATAGCGGCGGCCCCCGCTGTGGGGTAGGCAATAGGGGATAAGACGGGGAGCACAGCTTTTACCAAGCTGGCGATATAAAACCCAGTGCCTAAGCCAATGAGGATGACCCCTAAATAGGCCGTGGTCCCCAGAAGGCCTTGCCAGATGAAATTGAGCCGAACGCCGATGGTGACTTCTGCCCCTAAAGCGGCGTGCATATTATTGACGAGGGTTTGGCCCGCCGCAATGGCGATGCCGTAAGTGACGATAGAGGCAAAAACCCAAGTTAAGAGAGTGCCGATAAAACGCATGGGATCGCCTTTTTACAATTTTGTATGGAGAAATAACTCTGACGGGAGGTGCAAGAAAAGGCAAGTCAGTGTAAAGCCCCCTTACGACTTGTTGGAGATTTTTATGTTGTCCCTGCCCGCGACCGCCCTTGTTTTAAGTCTTTCCCTTCAATCTGCCCCACAGATAGAAGAAGGCACTGTTATTCCCGCCGATCGCTATAATGTTGAGATTTTAGCCACAGATCTTGAGCAGCCTTGGAATTTAAGCTGGCTCCCCTCTGGAGATATGCTGGTGACAGAGCGCAGTGGCGACTTACGCATTATTCGGGATGGCGAAATGCTCCCCACCCCCGTTGGCGGCATCCCAGATCTTTATGTAGAAGACCAATCTGGCCTTTTTGAAGCTGAGCCGCACCCTGATTTTGCGGAGAATAATTTGCTTTATCTCACCTACGCCGCAGGGACAAAGCGAAACAATAGTTTGGTTCTTGCCAGGGGTACTTTTGTGGAAACCGACGAGGGCGGACAAATTGAAAATTTGGAGGTCTTGTTCACAACCGCCCCTGGACGCCGCAATGGCTATCATTATGGCGGCCGCATCGCATGGGCAGAGGATGGCACGCTTTTCCTCACCTCTGGGGAGGGGTATGAGTATATGAAACAGGCCCAGTCCCTTGATAATCATTTTGGGAAAGTCCTTCGGTTGACGGAGGATGGCACAGCCGCACCGGGCAACCCCTTTGAAGGTCAAGACGACGCGATGGCTGAGATTTGGTCCTATGGACATCGGAACCCACAAGGTATTGCCTTGACACCAGAGGGTACCATTTATGTGAATGAACATGGGCCAAAGGGGGGAGATGAATTAAACATCATCACACCGGGTACAAATTATGGTTGGCCCGTCATTACCTATGGCATTGATTATTCCGGGGCCCCCATCACCCCTTTTAAGGAGATGGAGGGGATGGCACAGCCTCTTTTCCATTGGACGCCTTCTATCGCACCCTCCACCCTTCTTTATTATCAGGGAACAGATTTTCCTGAATGGCAGGGGATGCTGATGAGTGGATCCCTCGCCTATAACCATATTCGGATCACGGACCCTGAAAACCCCGCGGGGGAGCAATGGGAGCTTCTCAAAGAAAGAGATCGGCGTATCCGAGATGTCGCTGTGGGACCCGATGGGGCCCTTTATGCGACCACGGAAAACAGATATTCCCCTGGGGGAGAGGTCCTTCGCATCACCCCTCGGTAGCAAGATTGGTTTGGGGGTGTGGGGACGATCCCCCCTCCTCCGCTGCTTCATCGCGATTTGACGCCATAGGGATTTTCCGTCATGAAACGCATAATGTCTTCAATATCTCTGACATTTTCGACTAAAGCTGAACCGCGATCCCGTCACGACTTTTCCCAAAAAGGAAACCCCCATGAGCCGACCGTCTAAGCCTTTTTCTTATCGCTCTCTTTGCCGACAAAGCGCTGCGGTGCTTCCGCTCTTTTTCCTTGGGTTCCCCTCCCTTTCCGCCCAAGAGCTGACCATTGATGGCGATATCACCACCCCTGTCCTGACCAGTGCAGAGGGCGATGTGACCATCACCGACGGCGGCAGCATCACCTTAGACAGTGGAACCGCCCTCACCATCGATAGTGATAATGATGTGGTACACCAAGGATTTATTACCGTTGGCACCAATGATGATGCCAACGGTGTTTTGGTAACGGGCACCCGCAACCTTGACTATGGCCAAACGGGCGACATTACCCTCCAATATGAAGATGTCTTCAATTCAGACATTGAAGATACCCCCTTTGACTTTGCCAATGACCGGTTTGGTTTCCGCCTCGCCGCAGATAGCTTTGAGGGCGACATCACTTTTACGGAAGGCGCGGACATTATTGTTGATGGCGATAGCTCCTTCGGCATATCCATCGAAGGGGATGTCACGGGCGCGTTTTATAGCCAAGCCGATATTATCATGCGCGGTGCTGACACGGTCGGTCTGAATATCACCGGCGATGTGACAGGCGGGGTGGTGATTGATGGCCTGCTGCCTGCAGAATTTTCCGCAGAAGACGAGGCCACATCTTCTTCGCAAATTTTAACCGCAGGCGGCGGAACAGGCCTTAGGTTGGATGGCGGTGCAGGCACGCCGGTTATCATAGGCTTGGCGGACACAAGTGCCATTAGCGGCGATACGGACGATGACGGCATAGAAGAGCGGAGCTATGGGAGCTTTGGCCTGATCAATCGTGCCTTTATTCAAACCGATGGTGTCTACGGGGGCGTAAGCGCCGTGGGCGGTCAACTTGCCAACGCTACAATTTCCAGCGGTATCCGGAATGACGGGACGATGGATGCCATTGCCGATAATGCAAGTGCAAGGGGTCTTATTTTAGGGTCCGGGCTATCAACCCCGCAGCTTTATAATGAAGGGCGGCTCTCTGCTTCCTCTAGCGGGGATGCAGGCACTGCGATTGGCTTATCTCTCGACGCAGGGGCAGATGTGCCCACACTGATTAATGAAGGGCGCATTGAAGCCACCTTGGTCAGTGATGTGAATGACAGTGTCGCTTTGCTAGACGCGAGCGGTTCTATCACTAGCCTGACCAATAGCGGCAATATATCAGCCACCTTGCGGGATGATACGGATAACGACGGCGATGTGGCCGGGGCGGCAATTGCCATTGATATGGCAGCGAATATGGCTGGCGTTGAAATTTACAACACCGTATCAGAAAGCTTTGATGCAGAAGAAGATGAGCGTTCAGACTTTGGTATTGTCGCTGGCCATGTGCTGACGGGGGGCGGGGATGATATTTACCGCGCAGACGCAGGCTCCACCACGGGTAACCTTACCTTAGGGGCAGGCAATGACATGGTCATTCTTTCCCAAGGCGCTGACCTCACCGGAGATATTGATTTTGGGGCGGATGATAATAGCTTATCGCTTAACAACGCCTTTGTAACAGGCGATCTTATCTTTGGTATGGGCAGTCATGCCATGAGCCTGACCAATGGGGGGCAATATCTCGGCAACATCACCAATGCCGGCACCCTCGACATTAATGTGACGGGGGCTGATATCCTCTTTGGGGCGAGCACGGATCTTAGCATTAATAATTTATCCATAAGCGATGGGGGCAGCATCGCCTTCTCACTGCAAGCGGACGACGCTGGGGAGACGATTATTGATTTCACCCAGCTTAACGCTGTAACAGCCAGCTTAGCCGACGGCACTCAAGTCAACACAAGATTTGAAGGCGCCTTTGTTCAAAAGGAATTTACCGGCACCGTGCTGACCAGCGGCAACCTTGATTTTGATGTGGATGCCCTTTTATTGAATACTGAGGGGACCAATCCTTTCCTCTTTGAACAAAGTCTTTCAGTGGAAAATGGGGGGCAAGACTTGGTCCTCAATCTACGCCGGAAGGAGGCAAATGAAGTTGGCATAGGGGACGGGCGGCAGGCAGCTTATGACCCTATCATTGATGCCTTGACTTCCGACGACGCCTTAGGCGCGGTTTTGTTTAACAGCACCACCCAAGATGAATTTTTAGAGACCTTTAATCAGATCTTCCCCGGGCCCTTAGAGGCGCCCATCGCCTATGCGCGTGCACAGAACAATATGGTCACCTCCATCATTAATCAGCGAACAGAGATCATTACCCGGGAAAACGGCCAGCCGAGAACCGCCTGGCTACAACAAGAGCTCTACTATCTCAATCGTGATGAAGACGAGAATTCAAATGGATTTAGCGGGGGTGGTTTTGTCGTCGCGGCGGGGGCGGATACACCCCTTGGCCCCCTTGATGTGATTGGGGTGTCCGGTCATTTGGCCTCCGCCCGATATGATGAAAAATCAGGCGAAGACTTCCCCTTTAATCGCCTGACCTATGGGGCGGATCTCTATGTAGCTGAAAAACTAGGCGCAATCGCCTTTGATGGTCGTGTGGGCTATGCCTTAGCCAATTCAGAAAGTGAACGGAATATTGTCTTTGGCACAGAACGTCGAGAGGCCTTGGGAGAATGGGACGGCACGCAACTTTCAGCGAATGCGCGTCTTCGTTATCAAGGGCAGGCCTTAGGCCTTACCATTGAGCCATATTTGAGTACGGATTACTTATCATTGACAGAGGATGAGTATACCGAAACAGGGGACGACCTTCTGGCTTTGACTGTCGAAGAGCGGGAGGCAGAATCCTTGCGTCTCAATGCGGGGTTTTCGATCGGGAAGACCTATGCGTTGCGGGTGTCAAATTATGACACAGGCATTCCAGGCACCTTGACCCCGCGCCTGACAGCTGGATGGAGTGAAGAGCTGATTACCGATGATTTAGAGGCCACTTATCGCTTTGCCGACAGTGACCCCTTCACGGTGACCGCAACACCGGAAGGCAATGCCGCTATCCTTGGCGCAGACCTCGATTACGAAAACCAATATGCCAAAATCCACTTTGGCGGCTCCGCCCAATTGGGGGAGACCACCGAAGTGTTCATGCTGCGCCTTGGAATTGGGCTGAAATGGTAGGGTAACTTCCCCCTTAAAGGCCCTTTCCTTCCCCCTCTGAAAAGCCTAAACGGTAAACTTGTTTTATGATGAGGAAAGGACGCCTCCATGCGCGTTGCCATGATTGGAACAGGCTATGTGGGCCTTGTGTCAGGAACTTGTTTTTCAGATTTTGGGCATGACGTCATTTGCGTTGATAAAGATGCATCAAAAATTGAAGCTTTAGAGCGCGGGGAAATCCCTATTTTTGAGCCTGGCCTTGAGGCGTTGGTGGAGAAAAACGTCAAAGCTGGGCGACTGTCTTTCACACAAAGCCTTGAAAAGGCTGTGCCTGGGGCGGACGCGATTTTTATTGCTGTGGGCACCCCCTCCCGCCGGGGGGATGGCCATGCGGATTTATCCTATGTGTATGCCGCCGCAGAGGAAATTGCGCACCTTATTGATCATTATACGGTGATTGTGACAAAATCTACTGTTCCCGTGGGCACCGGCTTAGAAGTTGAAAATATTATTCACAAAACGAGGCCCGATTTAAAAGCAGGCATTCACTTCTCCGTAGTGTCAAACCCTGAATTCCTGCGCGAAGGGGCGGCCATTGACGATTTCAAACGCCCTGACCGCGTAGTGGTGGGGGCAGAAGATGACAAAGCGCAAGACGTCATGCGGGAGCTATATCGGCCTCTTTATATCAATGAAACGCCAATCGTCTTTACCAACCGTACCACCAGTGAGCTGATTAAATATGCGGCCAATGCCTTTCTGGCGACAAAGATTACCTTCATTAATGAGATGGCGGATCTTTGCGAAAAGGTGGGCGCAAATGTCCAGCAAGTGGCAAAGGGAATTGGCCTAGATGGCCGTATCGGGAATAAATTTCTCCATGCCGGGCCCGGCTATGGAGGGTCATGCTTTCCTAAAGACACTCTCGCCCTTGTGCGCACAGCGCAACAATATGGGGCCCCTGTCCGCATTGTGGAAGCGGTCGAGGAAATCAACAAAAACCGCAAAAAATCTATGGTCAAACGGGTGGAGGCAGCGGTGGGTACCCTCTCTGGGAAAACCATTGCCGTTTTAGGACTTACCTTTAAGCCAAATACAGACGATATGCGGGACAGCCCAAGTCTCGACCTGATTCCTGCGTTAGAGGCAGCCGGTGCCACCATCCGCGCCCATGATCCCGAAGGAATGGAAGAGGCAAAACCCCACTTTGCTGATATTCTTTACTGTGATGGCCCTTATCACGCGATGGAGGGGGCGGATGCTTGCGTCATCCTCACCGAATGGAATGCCTATCGCGCCCTTGATTTACCCCGGGTGAAGTCATTGCTCACGACACCCATTATTGTGGATCTCCGCAATGTGTATGACCCTGAAGTGATGGCAAAAGAGGGCTTTCAATATAGCTCCATCGGTCGGCCTTAAGCTGACGATAGGTCAAGGGCCAATCGAAGATTATCCATCGCTTGAGAGGCTGCACCCTTTAGTAGATTGTCGTGGACGCATGATAGCGCCAACATATTCGTGCTTTCATCCAAAGCCATTCCGCCGATGATGGCATTTGGAGTGCTTGCAACCTCCCTTAACTCCGGTGGGTCTTCTTGCAAGTGAACAGTTGGGTTGTCCGCATAGGCGTCTTGGTAGAGCTGTTCAATTTCAGCTAAGGAAACACCTGGCTTCAACGAAACACTCACTGTGGTGATCAGCCCTCTGAAAAAAGAGGCAACATGGGGCATGAACCGGACAGGGTGCCCAATGGTTTTGCTAATCTCCGTCTGATGTCCATGACCGCTAAACCCATAGGGCAAAATATTGTCCCGTAAGCGGTCAGGGTCATTTTTCGGGCCAGGGGTTGTTCCAGCGCCACTATATCCTGATACGCCGAACACAGACACGCCCCCCGATATAATATCCTTAAGCGGATAAAGGGCAAGTATGGCCGCAGTTGCATAACAGCCTGGATTGGCAATACGGGTGGCGTCTTTGATGTCATGAGGAAGAAGATCTGAAAGACCAAACACCCACCCAGGTTCATGACGATAGTCTGCGCTCAAATCAAGCAGTAGCGTTTTGGGGGCATTGGCTTCAATGGCCTCAACATAAGGCGCCGCCAACCCGTTAGGCAGACCCAGCACAAGGATATCACACCCCCGGGCCGCCACCGCATCGGGCGTTAAGGCTTCGAAGATGACGTCACTTTTCAGCATATCAAATACCGCTGATATCATTTTGCCATCATGTTCACGGGAGGTGGCCATGACCAATTCAAAGTCAGGCGACGCTTCAATCAGCGCCATCATCTCTCGGCCCACATGACCCCGGGCCCCCACCAGTCCAACCGTATAGGGTTTATGCATCATCACTCTCAAAATCTGGCTGTTTCGCCCCTAATTTTTTCGCCAAAGGGAAAATATGATCCTCCAATCCTTCGCCATACCATAGAATAAACCAAGGGCCTTGGCGGATAAACCCATCGGCCACGGACATATAAAATCCGCTGAAGGGGTTTGTGATCCGGCTGCGCCAAATCAATTGGGGCGAACGCTGCTGTAGCTCTCGCCAGACAGCTTTAGCCAACCCCTCACCCCGCGCCTCTTTACTCACTGCAAATTTATCAAGACAAGGGATACCATCAAATTGTGTTATCACCGCCGCGGCGCGGTAACGCTCCGTATAGATCACATGGTCTATATCGGTTTTATCCCAATAAGAGGCGTGCAATGTCTTACCGAAAGCCTCTGAAATCAAAGACGTCAACTTCTCTTGATCGGCCACAGCACCCGATAGAATTCTCTCCCCTTGCCGGATAAGGGTGCCCGCACCGCCATGGGTAAAAAGCTCTTTCATCATATGGGGCACATTGGTCATGGACACAGAGGTGGAGGGCGGCAGATCATCAAGAAGCAGCTTGATCTGTTCAAGCTTTAACTGCATCCCCCCTTCCACCCAATGCTCTTTGATCAGATGATCATAATCACTGATCAAATTGATCGTATCAATGATTCTCTGTTCTTGATCCAACAAACCGCCGGTGGAGGTTAAGAAAACAATTTTTAAGGGCCGCATTGCCCGCGCAACCTCTCGCGCAATGGCATCCGCATTGATGTTCAGAACACGCCCCTCTTCATCTTGCCCTAAACAAGAAATGAGGGGAATAGCCCCAGCCTGAAGGGTTTGGCTAATCCCCTCTTTATAAATAGATGTTGCCTCCCCCACCCGGCCATATTTTTGCCCATTGATGAGGCGGCCCTTAACGGTGGTGGGGGGGGACAAGAGGGCATGGCCACCACAATCCGCAATAGACTTC
>JBCCMT010000013.1:0-15226 GCA_039026195.1 Pseudomonadota bacterium
CAAGGCCCCTTCGTCATGGACAACATCCGCCTGAAGATCATAGTCGGCAAGATCGTCATGCTCTTGGAAGGTTTCTGCCCCGTCTTCAGCGCCTTCAGTATCAGCGGCCATATCGGCGGTCATAGGCGGCGGCACAGCCCCCACAGACATTTCCCCCTCTCCCTCTCCGCTAACGGTGTGGTCGGGAGCCTCTAATAGGGGGTCTTCAGCGGCGCTTTGGTCTAACACGGCCGCCGGCTCCTCTTTCGGGGACTGCGTTAAAAGCGCGGCTTCTGCTTCGGCCGCTTCAATGGCTTTAAGCTCTTCTTCTAAGGCGGGGTCTTCTTCCAACAGACGTTGCAAGGTTTCATCATCCAGATCATCAAGATCCAGATCGAAATCCATATCATCCGCGATATCATCGGCTTTGGCGTTGCCGTCGCTCACAGGCAGACTGCTCATCGCACACTCCACTTCATTATTACCGACATTTCCTTGAAAAAGGACGTCCCCCGCTGAAAAGAAATTTTATTCACCGCCACCTCCTCCGCCATCGCCGGTGGTGGGCGAGCCCATCTCGTCAAATGACCTTGTGGTGCGCACAGAGGCCGCGCGGGCCGTCCCATTAGACGGCGCAATATCTTGCATCCGAGACAGATCGCGGGGGTCCGCCACCATGGCGGCAAGATTATTTTGATCTGCACACCCAAAATTAGGGGCGCGCGTATTTTTAAGGCGACTAAACTGTTCCCCTTGGAAGGTACCGCAGACCGGCCCCGTGGCAATATATTGGGTGAAGGACACAATAACAGTATTCTCCCCGCCCGTCCGATAGGTGGCCCCGCGCATCTCGCTATAGCTTAGCCCCAGCATATTTAAGGCAGAGCGGACATTGGCCGCGGTCTGTTGCGCGTCAATTTCAGTGGCCCCGCCTGATGGCACCGTGATGGTCATGGGGCCATGCCCGCGCCGCCGGTACGTGGTCATCAGCGCATCCAGCTCTTGATGCATTTCGCGGGAAAGCCCACGGAGTGTTGCATCCACAGGGATTGCCAGAGAAACCGTTTGCTGGTCCACCGTGATAGGATGATTTTCTTGCGCGGTCGATGCCTCCCGCACCCCGTTTGATACCGTCCCACAAGACGCTAAGGTGATGGTGAGTAAGCTTACAAAAATCGATGTTTTTATGGTCATCTTCTCATCCCTAATCCAAGATAAAGCCAAGCGGCCCTTGTAATGTGGCTTCCCCAACGCCTTGACCTTTCACCCCGTAGGCGGCTTCAAGTTTCCCTAAGAGCACAGACTGTAAAGGTGCTGCACTCACATGACCGCGGCCAGGGTCGGTTAAATTGGCAAGGTCCGTTGGCTCTACCAAATAAGGGGTGGCAATGATCACCAGCTCCGTCTGGTTGCTTTGATATTCCTGACTACGGAATAATGCGCCAAGAACAGGGGTTTCTTTAATGCCGGGGACCCCATCAACAAATTCCGTGATATTCTCTTGCAGAAGGCCCGCAATGGCGATCGACCCGCCGGAGGGAAGCTCAATGGTTGTCCCCGCACTTCTTGCGGTAATGCCTGGCACGACGAAGCCGTCATTATTCACCACTTCCCCTTGGTCATTCACGGTCTGAGAGTTCGCAAAAGAAACCCCGGTGGCAAATGAAATCTCAGAAACTTCCGTTTCGAGTTTCAACTGTATGCGTCCCTTTGAGTAAACATGGGGGACGAAATCGAGTTTCACCCCGAATTCCTTAAAACTCACCGATGGCACCCCATCAATGGCCGCCTCCGGCACAGGGAATTCCCCCCCTGCAAGGAAACGTGCCCCATACCCCGAAAGGGCGGTGAGGTTAGGTTCCGCTAGGGTTTTCACTAACCCATTTTGTTCGAATACGTCAAAGGCGAAATCAAGATTTTGGATTTCTCCAAACCCCGGCGTGGTCACATTCCCTGACAGGCCGCCTAGGGCATTCCCAGAGACGGAAAATGAGTTTTGGATGGCGAAATCCACAGCGGAATCGCTGATCTGCGCAACGCCATTAAGGTCAATGCCCAATTGGCGGATCAACCGACGTTGCATTTCAACAATCCGGACCCGTAACATCACTTGCGCAGGTTCGCGTACGGTTAAAAGGCTCACCAAAAATTCAGACCCGGCAAAGCGGGCGGCAATATCCTCTGCCCGCTGGGCTTCAGCCGGGGTATCCACCTTCCCATGCAGGATCACATTGCCGTTAAGGCTCTCCACATCAATCCGCGCATTGGGCAAAAGCTTTGTCACCACCTCCCGTATGGCATCGGCGTCTTGTTCCACCCGGATTTCTAAATTGAGAATTTGATTATTCCGCCGATCAAAGAAAAAGGCATTGGCCTGCCCGGGTTGAAGGCCGGTGATATAGACCTTACGAGGGGTGCGGATGACGGGATCAACAATGGCGGGGTTGGACACCATAATGTCCGCAGCATCCCGCGGTAATTCCACAATCGCAGCTTTCCCTAAGGGCAGGATCAATTTGCGGGAGGTTTCCCCCTCACCACCAATTTTGACCATATCCTGGGGCCCTGGGGTGAATGCGTTTTGCGAAAAGGCTTGCGGGGTCATAACCATTGAAAGGCTGACCATTAGCGCAAAAACGGTCTTTACAAGCGCCGTTGGCATAAGGCCCATCATTTTAATTGTATCGCAAGGAAGGTTATTTTTATACATCATGTTCAGCCCTGCCCATATCGGATGATAACCACTTGATCAGGCTCTGTTGCCGTCATCGTATTGTCATTATTGGCATCGAAAATACTGCGCAATACAAGGGTCATGGTTTGATTTTCCCGTGATGCGATAAAGCGCTTTACCTGCTCCGGCGTAACCTCTAAGGTGACGGTCCGCCCAATGATGGCCGATTGCCCCTCAGCGCTGTCCACCAATTGGTCGATGGCCAAAACACGCACATTGGGAAGAAGTAATTTTGATTGGGGACGACCATCTGAATCTTGAAGGTCCACCCCAAAGGCAAAAACATCCACCCGATCCCCCGGCAGGATAAACCCGCCAGAGGTTTGCTCTGCACTGACCCGCACTGTCACGGCCCGCATCCCGGGGGTCATGATCGCCGCCATCATCCCGCCTTCGCCATGGCGAACGGTGTTTTGGGCGAAAATCGCTTCATTCTCACGGATAAGACGACGGGTCCGCGTTTGGGGCAGCCCATCGTAAAATTCTTTATTCTCTTCAGTAATGTAAAACTCTGGCACAGAGGATTTCGGCCACTTCACCCATTTGGTTTTCTCCGCATTCACCACGGCCCCTTGGGCAAGGTTTTCTGCCGCCACCAACACGCGCACCATCTCCGGCCCCTCATTTTGAGGGACTAGAGCCGCCATATTCACATTTTCGGTTTCATTTGAAGAGACCAAAAAGAACGCCGCACCGCCCGCGCCCACAGCGATTAGTAATATTAGCAAACGCATCTTACTCATTCAGCGTCCTCACCTTCTTGGCATGATGACCCAATACTCTTTTCATTCTGCCCCAAGAACCTTCAAGACAACGTTAATAAAGGGCAGAAGCTTTTCAAATTAAGTCTTTATTTAGACTTTATTTACTCTTTGCTTACGGCGTAAAAACGCCTGACTGGCTCCAGGATAAAATGCCGCCCACCGCAATTGCCACCCCGTAGGGCATCACCCGCTCCCGCGCATGAAGATCAACCAGCCACCTTTGTGAAAAGGCAAAGGCGGGAAGAGGAAGTTTACGGAAGGTCAGCAGGAATAACGCTAACCCCCCGCCCATAACGGTGGTATAAATTAAAAACCACAGGATATGTTCACTTCCCACCCACAGGGTCGCCGCGGCCAGTAATTTCACATCGCCCGCCCCTAACGTATTTGTCGCGAACAACCCAAACCCCAATGCTAAGACCACCACGGCCATGAGCAGGGTCATCCCGCCCTCCGCCATGGGTAGCCCGGTGTACAAAAACGCAAAAGGCCAGGTGGCCACCATGACCGTCACAATCCGGTTGGGGATTGTAAAACTGGTGATATCTTTATAGGCGGCTGCGATCAGCAAGCTGGGAAAAATCAGTGAAATGAAAGTGGACGTCATCTCATCATGCTCCGTTTATTGAGCACCTTATGAAGGGAAAACCTTTAAAAAGAGATTTTCTTTGAGGGAAAAAGAAAACGGCCACTGTCAAAATACGCAAGACAGTGACCGTTTAAAACCCTATGAAGGGAAAAGGATGAGATCTAACTTATGTGTATGTCTTAGATCTCTGTTTGAGCTTAGGTAGCTTTAACACCTTTTGTATCAAGTTGTGTGTTAACTTTCTCAAAACCACCTTTTAGGTTAGTACCAATATTACTAACAGCTGTGATAATCGCCACCGCAATCAGGGCCGCAATCAAACCATATTCAATCGCTGTCGCACCATCTTCTTCGTTCATGAAACGTGTTACTAAGTTTTTCATCATCATACTCCTACTACGATACACAAAATCTGGATTTGCACTCGCCAGATAAAGGCAACATAAAGGCCGGAAGTAAACAAAGTCGCCTAGAAATAAATGGCCTTAGTAAACTGATTTTTACCATATAAGGAAATATTAAAGATATTTTTCTTGGGTTTATTCCCATACTGACGCAAAATGACTTTATACTGATTTAAAACGAAACAGATTTGTTTCAATCCTTACCCAACCCTTAATAGGATAGGGCGCGTAAGGCGGAAATATCGCGAATTATTAACCGCGGATATTCACGTTCAATGATATTTTCTGCAATTAAATAGGCGACTGCCTTGGCCACGTCTTGGTCGGTTACCCCGCAAGCCTCTGATATAACTGCATGTTTCGGCATTTGCGGGATGACAAAATTTTTCCCTTTTTTTTCGGCTAGGGTCAAAAAATGTCGGTAAACCCGGCGTTCAGGGTGAATTTGATGGTCCTGGGGCGCTTCATAGCGCATCATTTCTTGCGCAAAAAACTGTAAAAGATGGTGGGTGACGGCAATATCTTCCTTCACCAAAGACAAAAGTGCCTTTGCCTCTATGGTCACCACCGTAACCTCAGTGGTGGCCACTAAGGAAAGGGTGATGGGGGTGGCCCCCTCCTGGGCGAACACTTGGCTAAGCCCAATCATCTGACCCGCATGTAGGTCTGACATATCCAACACACCGCTCGCGGCCACCGCCTTAGTCAGCCGCCCCTCCCCCTTCACTAAGCCATAAAGGACGGAGCCGTCATAGCCCCCCATACTGATAATACTGTCCCCCGGCTGATAGTCTATAACGTCTGTGAATGTTGAGATTTGACGGATCATCTCATCGCCCGCCTGCTCGAAACAAAACAAAGCCCTCAAAAGGGCTTCCATGGGCAATTCAGAAGAGGGGGTCGCCTCATTATTTTGGAAAATGGTCATTCTTCGCATAGCCCTTGTGATCAATATCCCTCAATTTACGCGGAAACTTTTGAAGTTCCGTAAAGGGAAAAGGGCTTTAGCTTAAAGGGTTGTTGATGATTTTGTGATGAATCGAGATGTTATATGAAAAGGGTGTCCCGATGACCGCAACATTTCTAAAGCCATTGGCCGTTTTTGGATCTTTTTGTCTCTTTTTGATGAATATCGCCTTTGCCGGTGAAGTTCACCTCACCATTGACCAGGCCCACACCTTTAGTTTGAAAAAGCCCGTGGGCAGCATGGTGGTGGGGAACCCCTCCATTGCCGACGTCACGGTTCGGTCCAACACAGAGTTATTGATGTTTGGCAAAATGCCAGGGCTGACCAATATTTATTTCTTTGACCGTGAAGGGGGCTTGATCGACAATGTCAAAGTTGTGGTCCAAAACCCGCGGTCTAATACGGTTACTCTACAGTCTGGTTCCCAGCGCTACACCTTTGTGTGTACAGATGTCTGTGAGCAAAGCTTTACAATTGGGGATGGGGCAAATAATACACGGCTTCAGCCGACACCCATTGCTCAGCAGGCCACTCAAAAATTTCAACTTGCGACCCAAGCTGCAGGGGGCTCTGCTGCGGCCCTGTCCACAAATTCTCTGTCCTCTGACGGGGATGTGACGCAAGGTCAGGGGCAAGTTCAAGGGAATACTGAACCTGAGGGTTAACCGCTGTTAGCTTTCTTTTGACGCTTGGTGAAAGGCGTAAATGCGAGGCCGCTCCGGCGGCCTTAATTTTGAGCGGCACCATTCATCAATCGCCCAGGCCATGGCTTGGTCGGGCACACGGTCGGGCGTCAACGTAATATCGGCAATCAGCCGATCTAACGCACCAGAACGTTGAGAGACCCGGACGTCACAGTCGAAAACTGCGGGATGATCTTTAATAATATTGGCGATGGTGCTGGGGAAAACATTCACCGCGCCGATTTGCACGGCCCCATCGCGGCGCTTGCCCAATTGAAAGGATTTATCCGACGCCCATTCCAAATCATCCATGGGCATGATTTGCGCCTCCCGACCATTTGGACGATGGCGGATGATTGCACCGCTATCCCTTGACCAATGATCGAACAAAACGAAGGGGTCCGGGGGCGTATCCCGCCAAGCAACAACCCCTGTTTCTGTCGACCCGTAAAGCTCCCGCATGGCCCCAAGGCCACGCTGACGAAGCCGGCTGGAAAGATCGACCCCTAAGCGTTCGCCAAAACAAAGGCCCATCACATTATTCGCCATGCCGGGCAGCGTGTCCGCCAGATACCGCCACAGGGTGGGGGTCGCCACCACAATATCCCCAAAGGAAATCCGATCTGCCAATTCATCCGGGGACAGATCACGTCCATCAATCACATCAAGATGCTGAAGGTTCGGGGCTAAAATCGTGGTGACCAACCCCATCAAACTATGGGCAGAGACAAGTGAAAGCACCCGCCGGCGCCCTTGCATTAAACTGGCCACCGCGGCTGCATCTTGCCATATATCATCCGCGTTATGACGCGTGTCTGCGGCCCCCCCTTGGGTGGCAGGGTGAAAACGGAAATATAAAAGCTCCGCCTCTAAAGGTGCTTTTAACCGCTCAGCCCAATCGCCAAAGCTATCGCCAGACTTCACGGTCAATATGTCTTTATCATAGCCGAAAAATTGACTGATCCTTGCGGCACAAGCGATTTGTTGATCCTTAGACGCTTCAACCCCGCCGCGACCCAATTTGGTTTCAGCGTTCCAGCGGGAAAGGGTAAGTGTCTCCGTATACCGGCCGAAATGTCTCGCCAACTCATCGGCGGTTAAATCCGCAATAAGACTGATAAGCTGCTCATAGCGAAAGGCAAAACTTTTCATGACTGGCTTTCTTCTCGTTCGGCCGCAAGATAGAGGTCTTGCAGTGGATTGTCACCTCCCTCTATTTGCTCAGCACCTTGACGGTGATCAAACCATGCGGGTCGTACGCCAAGCAGGCTATTGGTACGAAATAATCGCCGCCCCCAAAGGTCACTTTGCACAAGCTGCTTCACCTGGACCTTCACCCCTGCTGCTTTAGCTTGATGGAGAATAAGTTCACGGACAATACCGGGCAGGATGCCTGCGGATAAGGGGGGCGTCAGGAACCCCCCTTCTGCTTCGACAAATAAATTGGACATGGCCGTGGAAGTGACCGCCCCATTCTCATTAAGGAAAATCACATCCGCAGCCCCTTGGGCCTCAGCCCACGCCTTAGCGGCGATATTATCGCCATAGGATAAAGTTTTCATCCGCACCAGCGGGCTACCCGATGACCGGATAAAGGGGGCCAAAAGCAACCGATCCGGCGCCACCGATTTCTCCTTAGGCGGCTCTACGCTTTTTGCGGCCACCGTGATCATCATGGTGGGGCGTTGTTGATCCATGGGGATAGGGGAAAGCCCCCGCGGGCCGGGCCCCCGCGAAACCGTGATGCGGGCAGAGCCTAAATTTTCCGCCCCTTCATGCTTAAGTAACGCCTCCATCCCTTTTCGCAAATAGGCCCTATCGATGGGAAGGTTTAGATCCCGCGCACTGACCTGCATCCGGCAAAGATGCTCGGTTAAAAATAGGGGCCTACCCTGATCAATTTTGATCGTTTCAAATAAACCGTCGCCTAATAAGGCCCCTCTATCATTGGCAGCAAATGCCAAAGAGGTGTCTTCAATAATCTCTCCATTCAACCAAATCATAGGCTCTCCTTTTGCAAGGTTAGAAAATTTTCAATCATTTGGGGACCTGACGGCGTAAGCAAACTTTCAGGGTGAAACTGAACCCCGATATGAGGGAAGATCCGATGACGGATCGCCATCACCTGCCCCGTTTTAGTCCAAGCAATCTCCTGCAGGTCGGATGCACCTGCAGAGTGGCCAAGCAAAGAATGATATCGGCCCGCGAAAAAAGGGCTGTCAACTTTCTTAAAAAAATCATCCCCCCGATGAACCACTGCGCTGGCCCGCCCATGCATGGGGTCGGGGGAATAAATAACGCTTCCGCCATAGGCCGCCACCAGTGCTTGGTGCCCTAAACACACCCCTAAAATCGGCGTGGTGGGAAAGGCTTTGATCACCTCCATGGAAATACCGGCCTCTTCAGGGCGTCCAGGGCCGGGGGAGAGTAAAAGCCCGTTAGGAGAGAGGGCAGATATGTCCGCCACAGTGACGGCATCATTCCGGATGACCATTGTCTCCGCCCCTGCTTCCCTGAGATAGCGCGCCAAGGTCTGCACAAAGCTATCATAATTATCAATGAGGATGATCATGTGGCCATCGCCTGAAAGGGATAAGCCTTATGGATTGTTTCTTGATACTCCTCATCTGGATGAGAAAGGATTGTCACCCCCCCACCCGCACGCACACTGAGGTTTGCGCGATCATCCTTATAGGTTAAAACGCCTGTACGAATGGGCACAGAAAAGACAGCTTGGGAATGGCCTGTCTCATCTTTTCTGATAAAGAAAATAGCCCCGCAATAGGGGCCCCTCCCCTCCCTTTCTTGGTTGGCGATAATCTGCATGGCCCGATGTTTGGGGGCGCCCGTGACGGATCCACACGGAAAAGCCGCAAGTAAGGCTCGCATCGGTGAAATATCTTCCCTTAAGACCCCCGAAATGCGCGAATACAAATGATGAATATGGGGCAATGTCCGTAACGCGCAAATAGCCTCCTCTCGAATAGACCCATCTTCGCACACCTTCGATAAATCATTACGCATTAAGTCCGCGATCATGATATTCTCAGCACGGTCTTTTTCATCCCCTGCCAAGGCTGCTGCAAGGGCTTGATCTTCTTCTCGCCCCCGACCGCGGGGCCGCGTGCCCTTAATGGGTTCAGCCATAATATTCCTATGGCTGATTTTCAAGAATAACTCTGGTGAGTTGCTTAAAACCGCCCCGCCGGGAAGGGGAAGGAAAGCAGCGTAAGGCGCGAACCCTTTCGCCCCTAACTTAGCAAATAGGGTCGCGGCAAGCTGTGGCGCATGGTCAAACTCAGCGCTCAGCTTACGCGATATATTCGCTTGGAAAATGTCCCCCTGCCGAATATGTTCGATGACCTCTGCAACCTGGCGGCGATATTGATCGGCGCTCACCTCATCTTTTGTCTTGAAAGGGGAAAGAGAGGGGGTCTCTTCCCGCTGCCCCTTTAACGCGATCTGCTCCAGCTTATCAAACCGTTTCATCCATACCTTAGGCAAGCCATCTGGCGAGGGGGGCAAGCGCAACGTTGGTTCAATGGCCGTTGCCACCTCATAGGATAAATACCCCACCACGCCGCCATTCTTTGGAATATTTTGGCAAAAGGCATCCATCTCTTCCAATGCCATTGAAGGAAGATTTTTCTCATAGCACAGCACATCACGGGGCGCGTGAAGCAGGGTCCACTCACCATTTCTTGCATCTGTAAACCCTGGGCCCAGCAGAGGTATTCCTTCTGCGGCGGCCTTAAATAGGGGCGCCGATAAGGAAGCATGAGAAGGGGAAGAAGAATCAAGCATACTCATATAATGACGATTTGGGCTCATACTCTTTCTAGAACAAGTCTTACGTTTACGCTCTATGAAATTGAATGAGTTTAGGATAACGGATCCATGAATTGAAAGGACAGAGGAGCTTTCCCATGGCAAAATCAAAAACAGATATCATGAACGGTAAAATTGCCGTCGTCTTTGGGGCCTCTGGATTTTTAGGTCGCCATGTGGTGCGTGAGCTTGCTGACAGAGGCTGGCGGGTGCGGGCCGCGGTCCGTCGGCCGCACTTGGCGCAATTTTTACGCCCCCTTGGCGCTGTGGGCCAGGTGGAATTGATCCAGAGCAATATTCGTGACCGGGCGTCGGTTCATGAGGCGATGACGGGCGCAGATGCTGTGGTGAATTTGGTGGGCATCCTCGCCGAAAGTGGCAAGCAAAATTTTCAAGCCCTTCAGGCTGATGGCGCGCGGAACATCGCAGACATGGCGGCGCGGGAAAATATTAAGAATGTTGTTCATATCTCTGCCATCGGCGCAGACCCAGACAGCGATAGCGACTATGCGCGGACCAAAGGATTAGGCGAAGCTGCTGTTCAAGAAATTGTACCAACGGCGACCATCCTTCGCCCATCTATTATCTTTGGGCCGCAAGATGATTTCTTTAACCGCTTTGCGGCGATGAGCCGGACCTCCCCCGCCCTTCCCCTGATCGGCGGCGGGAAAACAAAATTTCAACCGGTCTATGTGGACGATGTGGCCGACGCCGTGGCAGCGGTTCTGCAAAAAGCGGACCTGCGGGGTAAGATTTATGAGCTCGGCGGGCCAGAGGTCATGACTTTTAAAGAGTTATTGCAACTGATGCTGAAGATTATTGGGCGGAAAAGACTGCTTCTTCCTCTCCCCTTTTTCGCTGCGAATATGATGGGAAGTGCGGGAGATTTGGTCAGTAAGCTTCCCTTCCTCCAAGCGCCGATCACGGCTGATCAAGTAAAATTACTGAAAAGAGATAATATCGTCGGCATTAGCGATGAGGATGTCGCGACATTTGAGGATTTGGGCATTGCCCCTGAAACCATGGGGACTATTCTGCCCACCTATCTTGTACGGTTCCGCAAGCAAGGGCAATTCTCCCCTGAGGTCAGAACGTAAAAAAGCAATTGGGGAAAATGGGTCGTAAAAAAGGGGCATGTCGCTGACACGCCCCTTTTTATTTTATCTGGAATAATAAAAAAGTTAGCCTTTATTCATCGCAGCCACTTCTGCGGCGAAGTCGTCTTCTTCTTTTTCAATGCCTTCGCCAAGTTCAAAGCGGATAAACCCTGCAAGGGTCACCTCGGCACCCACATCAGATTTGGCATTGGCGACCACGTCTTTCACCCGGGTTTCCCCATCGATCACAAAGACCTGCTCTAGCAAAACACTTTCTTCGTAGAATTTTTGCAACCGGCCCACGACCATTTTTTCAATGATGTTTTCAGGCTTACCCGATGCCCGAGCTTGGTCGGCCAAAACGCTTTTCTCCCGCTCAACGATGGTTTGATCAAGATCGTCCACCGTCAACGCCAAGGGCCGGGCGGCGGCCACATGCATGGCAATTTGTTTGCCTAAAGACTGAAGGGCCGCTTTATCGCCAGAGGATTGAAGCGCCACCAGCACAACAATTTTACCAGCGCGATCTGCAATTTGTGTGTGAACATAAGGGACAACGGCCCCTTCGGTGACAGAAATTCCTTGGGCACGGCGCACACTGAGATTCTCACCAATCTGCCCCACCATTTCAGCCACATGCTCTTCGACAGATTTGCTTGCGCCTGGATATTCAGCCGACTTAAGAGCTTCAAAATCTCCCTCCACATTAAGGGCCACATCCGCAATATCCCGAACCATGGCTTGGAAGGTTTCATTGCGCGCCACAAAGTCGGTTTCGGCATTCACCTCCACCACAGCACCTTTCGGTCCGTCCACGGCATAAACGACTAAGCCGTCTGCCGCTGTTCGGCCTGCTTTTTTCGCAGCCTTCGCAAGACCTTTTTTACGCAACCAATCAACAGCGGCTTCCACATCGCCATCAGTTTCTTTGAGTGCTGATTTACAATCCATCATCCCTGCGCCACTTTTTTCGCGCAGATCTTTTACCATTTGAGCTGTGATCGCTGTCACCGGATCTCTCCTTTGGGAATTAAACTTTACGTTGGAGGGGGGAGCTTTAAAAAATCAAAGCTTCCCTTGTTTTTCAATAGCTTAAGAGGCTGAGGGGTCTACTTCAGCCTGGGCCTCATTGGTGGCAGCTTCCGCCTCCGCAGCGGTTGCCTCTGCTGGGGCGGTTTCCCCAGCGGCGTCCAGCAATGCAGCCTCTTCAGGAAGGTCTGCAAGCTCCCCAATATCTTCGCCCATGGCCAACGCGGATGCACCAATACCATCAATCACGGCATCGGCCACCAAATTACAGTAAAGGCTGATGGCCCGGCTTGCATCGTCATTCCCCGGAATGACAATATCCACGCCATCGGGGGAACAATTGGTGTCCACCACCGCAATCACGGGAATGCCGAGCTTTTGCGCCTCTTTAATGGCAATTTGCTCTTTATTCACATCAATCACAAACATGATATCAGGCAAGCCGCCCATTTCACGAATGCCGCCTAAGGAAAGCTCCAGCTTTTCCTGCTCCCGCGTCATTTGAAGTTGCTCTTTTTTGGTCAAGCCCGAGGAGGCTTCGCCTGCCAAGGTTTCCTCAATGGACTGTAGACGTTTGATTGAGGCTGACACCGTCTCCCAATTGGTTAAGGTCCCGCCCAACCAGCGGTTATTCATATAATATTGTGCGCAGCGGGTTGCCGCTTCGGCAATGGGCTGTTGGGCTTGACGCTTGGTGCCCACAAATAGGACCCGGCCACCGCCCGCGACAGTATCCCGGACTTTCACCAAGGCCTGGTGAAGAAGCGGAACCGTTTGGGAGAGGTCAATAATATGAATCCCACTGCGATCGCCAAAGATAAAGGGGCGCATCCGGGGGTTCCAACGGTGGGTTTGGTGTCCAAAATGAACGCCGGCTTCAAGGAGCTGGCGCATAGAAAATTCAGGCATCGACATAGCGAGCATCTTTCCTTCGGTTAGGCCGCCGCGGGGAGGAAGCCCATGTCTTTCTTAAGGAAAATCCCTAAAGCCAACAAAGCCACCGAAGTATGGCCCCCGCGTGGGGTTTAAAAGAAACGCCGCCATAAACGAGGAAAAGCCGCGGCGCAAGAGGGTTTCGCCGTCTTCCGAAAATTCGGTGTTGTTGAGAAAAAGCTGAAGGTTAATGAGGGTTTGTTGGAAAAGGGTCAGTCCTCATCCCCTTTTTCTCGCTCTTCGATCACTTCTAATATGCCAAGGGCGAGGGCCAACCCCTCGTCGCTCAAATTACGGGCCACATCTGCTAGCGCAGCGAGCCTTTCAACCCGCGGCCCATTGGCTTGTTCTTCCATATCAAAATCGAAAAACTCTCTTGGGGAAACCGACAAGGCCTTCATCATATATTCGAGGGTCTCTAAGGAGGCAGATGTTCGGTTAGTTTCGATCATCGAAATAGTACGATCTGAAATGCCCATAATATGGGCAAGCTCAGATTGTGTGAATCCGCGACGTTTGCGGAGTGATTTTGAGGCGTGGCCCACCATGTCAGAGAATTTCATATTTGATCCCTAGATCAAATTATGGAGAGTTGAAAGTGATATGAACTTCCCCTATAGAGATATATCACGAAGATATCTTCTGTAAAATCTGCTGGGGGAGAGCACTTAGGATGACCACGCGAAGCGATGAAAAACCTCCCCACCCCATCGATATACATATTGGTCATCGGATCAAACACCGACGAAAATCCATTGATCTCAGCCAAAAAGCGCTCAGCTCAGCTCTAAATATTCCGATAACAGAAATGAAGGAGTATGAGAATGGGCACCGCCCCTTAGAGCCAAGGCATCTTTATGAATTGGGGGTGATCCTTGGGGTGGATCAGAATTATTTTCATCAAAATGTGGAAAAATGGGCGGCGTTTTCCCTAAGGAGGGAAAGATGGCAATATGATTTGCCTGACCATCTCACCCAAGCTGTCCCCCCGATTTACAGTCTTGCGGATGATCTTGAAAAAGAGAGCCTGCGTCTTGCCGAACGGTGGCAACATCTCCCCACCGACCTTGCGCGCAAACGAGTGACAGAGCTTATTTCTTATCTGCAGAAATCCCCAAAGCTCTAAAGCCCCTCCGTTTTAGGTTAACAAAAATCTAACACTGGCCTTATTTTTGCACGCCTTTGCATATTGCGCGGGAAGGCGATGTTGCTCCTTCCCTCAAGTTGATGGGCCCTAACGTATAAGGCTGGGCCTAAAATTCAAGGCTGGGATAGAGTGAAAGCTGGGATAGAGTGAATGCGCCGTCGGTTGACCCATATTACTCCTGTGCTGACCCTCCTGTTAGGGGGAATGGCTGGTATCGACCTTTGGCTGGCGCCACACCCCCTCAAAGCTGATCAAGGCGACACGACAAAATATGACATCAGCTTGACTGTAGCGGCCCAAGCAAAATTGAAAAACGTGCTGTTTCAAAACAAGACGGTTGAGCCGGTTCGCACCGAAGCCCCCCTTGCATCAACTGCCCCCAATACCATGGGGCAAGGGCAATGCCCCAATGCCAGAGGACAATCCTCTCGCCCCACCAACAGGCAGCTGAACGAAAATAACGCGACAGATCATATCATTACTAAGGCGCTGAGCGACCCCCTTGCCTTCTCGGCCAAGGGGGAACCTGCAAGTGATTTGACCACAAAACTTCCGTTAGCTGAAGAGGTGTCTTCGCCGTTGAGTGGAATTGGTAAGGATGATTTTCTATTAGATCTCGTCTTTGACGGTTTTGATCGCCCCGGCGGGGTGAATGCCGCCTTGTCCAGTTTAGTTTTGAACAGTGTGCTGTCGCAGGTCACTGAGACGGATATAGCCGATAATAGCATTTTAGATGCTCAAAATGGGCCGTCTGAAGATAATCAGTCTAACGGCAATATACCCATTTCAAATGATGGCCCAAACGGGACCACAGGGGACGCTTTTCCCTTACCGGACCCCCATGGTGATAAACAAACAGGCACTGGGGCCCCTGACGATCAGGCGGATGAGAACCCACCCTCTCCCCTGCCCCCGCTTTTGCCACAAAATCCGGCGGGCAGCCCTGGGGCCCCGAGCGACCCTGTTCCTGTGCCGGGGGCTTTTCTCCTCATGGCCACAGGTCTTGCTGCTTTGCGCATTTTAAATCGGAAATCGTCATCGTAATTTCCCTTTTCCCCTTGGCATAGGGAGG
>JBCCMT010000014.1:0-15048 GCA_039026195.1 Pseudomonadota bacterium
AGCCGGTGGACGCTCTCGCCATCATTGTGCACCGCTCAAAAGCTGAGTTTCGCGGGCGGGCCATGTGTGAGAAGCTGAAAGATTTGATCCCCCGTCACCTCTTTAAAATCCCCATCCAGGCGGCCATTGGTGGCCGGGTCATCGCGCGGGAAACCATTGGCGCCATGCGGAAGGATGTGACGGCGAAATGTTATGGCGGCGACGCCACCCGAAAGCGGAAGCTGCTGGAGAAGCAAAAGGCGGGGAAGAAGAAAATGCGCCAGTTCGGCCGGGTGGAGATCCCGCAAGATGCGTTTATTAAGGCGCTAAAAATGGATGATTGATCTTTGAGGTGCTGAGGTCATGAGATCCCCGCCACTGCCGTGGCCTTCTCAACCTATAATCGCTCCCCCGGAGCGATTATTTGGCTTAAAGCCAACCGGTTTCGAAGCCTCCCCGCGGCGAAGACCGCGGGGTCCATCTCCAACCCTTTCATATCTACGAAATGCTGGTACGCTGAAAAAAGGGAGATGGGCACCGCGATCAAGTCGCGGTGATACAAATGGAGAGTAGTGGCACCAGAGCTCCCCCCATCCTCACTTCTTTGCCGCGGAGAGGCGGAAGGGACCTACTGCCCCTCCCCAAAACGGTCCGTCACCAGATCCGCCAGAGCCGCTAAGGCTTTTTCCGCCTCTTTCCCCTCAGCCATCAGCGTGATGGAGGACCCCTTGCCTGCCCCGAGCATTAGAAGATCCATCAAAGAACATCCGCCAACGGTTAAGTTATCTTTCGCAACTTCGACATTCGCATCAAACCGACTGGCAAGGTCACAAAATTTTGCGGCGGCCCGCGCATGAAGGCCGCGGATATTGGTGATCTCGACGGTTCTGGTCTGTACGCTATCCGTCACTATTCTGACCTGCGAGCACCCAGGAGGCGACATTAATATATTTCCGCCCCGCGTCATGGGCGGCGGTCACGGCTTCCTCTAAGGTGGCTTTCTCGCGGAAGGGCGCGGGAACAATTTTAATCAGCATGGGGAGGTTAACCCCAGCGATCACCTCACCCTTCGCGCGTCCCATAACAGCAATGGCAAGGTTGGAGGGCGTGCCCCCGAACATATCTGTGAGGATAATGGCCCCGTCTTCCCCGCCGGCACTTTCCACCGCCTCTAAGATATCGGCGCGGCGTTGTTCCATATCATCGTCGGGGCCAATACAGACAGCGCGTAGGCCCGGCTGATCCCCCACCACATGGCGGGCGGCGGCAATTAACTCCTCAGCTAAGTTTCCGTGGGTTACAACGACAATGCCAATCATCAAAATCCTCAATATGCAACTTTGCAAAGGCCTATCGAACCTGCCTTGGTGCGAATGTCCAGCAAAATCGACCTTAAGAAAGGCTGACCGTCAAATAAAGAGGAAAGGAAATAAAAAGACTTCAATCTTCATGTTTTTGCAGAGACAAAATGACCTCTCCATAAGGTGGTGAGGGCTTATAGCATCGGACGTTCGTTTATACTCACGCCCTCGCTATCGTCTTTTGCTTTCGCATCGCTTTTTGCCGAAAACCGCGTACACTTTTCGGCGCGATGCTCTATTCCCGCGATCAAAAGAAAGCCGTGCGTCACCCAGTCGCAGCGGATTAGGTTTCATCCCCGTGGGGGAACTTTTGAAAAGCACCCGAAGAGCATGGGTCTTTATTTTTGGCGCCTTAAGGGAAGGGTGACATGAAAAATAGCGCCAATTTGAGCTGTACCATCCGCATTCATCCGATTTTCTGCCCAAACCCGCCCATGGTGGCTTTCCATAATCTGGCGACAAATGGCGAGGCCTAGTCCTGAATTATTACCAAAGCGCGTGCCTGCGGGGCGTTTTGTATAAAAGCGGTCGAAGATATGGTTCAGATTATCCGGCGGGATGCCAGGGCCATCGTCTGCCACGGAAATTTTCAGAACCGGTCCTTCTTCCAGTCGGTCAACGGTGAGGGTGACACGAACGCTTCCCTCTTCAGGAGAAAAAGAGATAGCGTTGTCAATTAAGTTGCGAAAAACTTGTCCAAGGGTGGAGGCAGAGCCAAACACGTAGAGAGGCTGTTTTCCTTCTCGCCCTAAAAGACGTACAGGAATAGACCTCTCTTTCCCTGTGGTGTTATAAATTTCAATAATATCCCGCAACAAGGCAGCGATATCCACGGCCTCTCTAGCTTCGCGGGCAAGTTCCGCATCCAGCCGGGAGGCGTTTGAAATATCTGTAATCAACCGATCCATCCGCGCAACGTCATTTTGCACTACATTCAGGAGCTTTTGCCGGGCATCATCACTCTTTGCGATGTCCATGGTCTCAATGGCGCTGCGGATAGAGGTGAGGGGGTTTTTTAACTCATGGCTCACATCCGCAGCGAAATGGTCAATGGTCTCTATACGATTGTAAAGGGCTTGCGTCATACTCCGTAAGCTGTCGGAAAGCTCCCCAATCTCGTCCTGGCGTCGAGGAAATTCGGGGATGCGCATTTTGCCGGTTCCCCTGACCCCATCGCGTACCCGGTCCGCTGCGGCGGCAAGTTTCCGTATGGGCCCCGCAATCATCATGGCGAGTAAAACCGAGGAAAAAACAGAGACAATAAGGGCCAGCCAAAAAATACCCAGTAGCGCGCTGCGCGCTTGGCCCAATAAATCTTCAATGCCGCCAATCTCTGCGGTTACGACCCCATAGACGGCTTGAACCTTCCGGATAGGGATGGATACAGAGGCAACAATTTGCCCTTCCTCATTATATCTGACCGAGGAGGCGCCAGGGTCAGGTTGGGTGTTTGAGGATAAAAAGGCTTGGGTCAGCTCATCCTCTAAACTATTTCGCCTGGCTTGGCTTCGAAAGCCAGGGTCAACAAATAAGTCCACAAAGGTTGAGATGACCCCTTGGGTGACTTGAACAAAAATACCTTGGTCCGCTGGCGCATCAATATCCGGCAAAACGCCAATATCAAAATTATCACTCCGAAGAACTTTGTCCTGAAGTAAAAGGGCGTTTGGGTCGTCAATCCGTTCACCATCATAACTATCTGGGGTGGCAAAAACGCGAACCCGCCCCTCAAAACTTGGCCAGACGCGGGTGAAGATCGTGTCCACCCATTCTTCATTTAAACTCACCTTACAAGGCGCAGCACTTTCTTCTTCAGAAATGATATCGCATTCTGCATCCTCTGCGGCGACCGTGGCCATGATGGAGGCAATCACTTGGGCCTGGGCGCGGACCCCTTCTAATTTGGATTGGATCAATCCATCCCTATATTGATTAAGTTGGACGGCCCCCGCCACAAGGATCACAAGCCCGAAAAAATTGGTCAGAAAAATCGTGACCGTTAGGCGCGAAATGGGCAGCCGACCCGTTTCATCTTGGAGCCGCGCAAATAAGGATTGCCAGCGGGAGGATGCCTTTCCTGACTGGCGGTTAGCTTGCGGCCGGGTAGCAGGGGAGCGTCGCCGAACCCGCCGAGGCGCAGAGGGCTCTAAAAGGGGGGAGGCCACCTTATCCTTCTTTATATTTATAGCCGACCCCGTAGAGGGTTTCGATTTGGTCAAAGCTTTTGTCCACGACACGGAATTTTTTTCGGATCCGTTTAATGTGACTGTCAATGGTGCGGTCGTCTACATAGACTTGGTCATCATAGGCCGCATCCATGAGGGCGTCGCGGGATTTCACAAAGCCGGGGCGATTGGCCAAGGATTGCAAAATCAAAAACTCTGTCACCGTCAGTGTTACATTATCCCCCTTCCAGCTGCAGGCATGGCGGAGGGGGTCAAGGGTCAGGTCTGAGCGGCGGATCACTTGGCCCATCTCCTCTTGGGTTGGGGTGGGGGCCGCAGTGCCGCGCCGTAAAATGGCCTTCACCCGTTCGAGAAGAAGCCGCTGGGAGAAAGGCTTTTTCACATAGTCGTCCGCCCCAAGGGTGAGCCCTAAAACCTCGTCAATCTCCTCATCTTTAGAGGTGAGAAAGATAAGCGGGACATCACTTTGCCGACGTAGCTGCCGAAGCATCTCCAGCCCATCGAGTCGCGGCATTTTAATATCGCTCACCACAAGATCTGGGGCGCCAGCGATGATACCTTCCAACGCCTCGGCCCCATCTTCAAAGCAATCGATTTGATGGCCCTCTGCTTCTAAAGCCATGGAAACGGAGGTGAGGATGTTTTGGTCATCATCCACAAGAATAATATGGGCCATGGGGGCCTTTCTTTTGTAAGGGTCGCTCAACTGATCCTTATATGTGAATCCAGCTTAAGGCAAAAACGAGACCTTTATAAATCGCGTTTGTGGCAATGGCAAAAGCGGTCACCCTTGATTTTCGGGTATGATTTTTGTGATAAAGGTGGCGAGCTCAACGTCCTTTTCTGATAGGCCGCCCACATCATGGGTGGTGAGGGTGATATCGAGCTTATTATAAACATTAAACCATTCCGGATGATGGTCCATTTGATCTGCCTTGATGGCAATGCGGGTCATCACGCCAAAGGCTTCGTTAAAATCGTCAAATTTGAAGCTCGCCTTGGCGCCCTCTTTATTGTCGGTGGGGGAGAAGGCGGGAAAGTCTTCGAAAAATCTATCTTGTTCCGGGGCCGAAAGTTTTTTCATCGCATTTATCCTCTCAAAATGAAAAGCGGTGGGTTCTTTAAGAGTTAAAGCGTTGCCATCAGGGTATCCACCCAAAAGGGCACTTTGTCTTTGGCCAATCCATAAATGCCTTGGTCGAAAAGATGGGCATTTTCAGACGGTTCAAGATTAATCTCTAGGGTGGGAATGCCCCTATGGGTCGCCTCACCCACAAGGCCAGCGGCGGGGTACACTGTGCCAGAGGTGCCGATGGAGACAAATTGCGTGGCGGACTGCATCGCCTCATCAATCTCCGCCATATATCTTGGGTTTTCCCCAAACCACACAATATAGGGGCGCAAACTGCCCTTTGATGAGCAGTGCGGGCAGTTTGTGTCCAAGGTGACAGGATCGTGCCATTCAATGATTTCGCCGCAAGCCATACAGGTGATCAAGTCCAACTGCCCATGCATGGGCAGGATAGACTGACTACCGGCGCGGCGGTGAAGGTCATCTACGTTCTGGGTGATCAGGGTAAAGTCATGGCCGTTTTCGCCAAGGGCCTTTTCTAAGGTGGCAAGGGCGTGGTGGGCCGCATTGGGGATCACTTTTTTCAAGGTGGCCCGGCGCATATTATAAAAGTCGTGAACTTTTTGCGGGTCTTTCGCAAAGCCTTCCGGTGTCGCCACCTCCCGCCAGTCATGCTTCGCCCAAGCGCCATTGGGGTCGCGAAAGGTGTCCACCCCGCTATCCGCACTCATCCCCGCCCCGGTTAGAATTACAATATGCATTTTCAGCCGCCGTTTTTCATGAGATAAAGGATCGCCACTTGCAAGCTTATCCAGTATAGCCGAAAAGGTAAAAGCGATAAGCAAAATAGATGGTCTTATAACTCTTCATGGCACAATTTATTTCGCGAAAAGGGCTTCCACAACAGGGGTCTTTTTCATTGCCCTTCGGGTTCTCTTTTCAACTTGTGAAGCCTTGGCTGACCATAGGTATGATCGCGCTCGTTTTTGGTATTGGGCTGACGGTGGGGGGCGGAAAAGCCGCCGCACAATATTCTTTTTGCAATAAGACGAGCTATGCCCTTTCCGCCTCTGTGGGGTATACGGCGCAAGAGGATTTGGTCACCCGGGGCTGGTGGCGGTTGCGCCCGGGCGAATGTAAGCGTGTCTTGTCCGAAGCGGTGACCCCAGGGCGATATTATGTTTATGCGGAAGCTATTCCAGGGCACCGAGGTGAGCTGAGAACCTGGTCAGGCCAGACGCCCCTTTGTGTACAGAATGACAGTCTTTTCACCTTGCGGGATCAAAATATCTGTACCGATGACCCGCGGCGGCGGCGTGAATTCATGCCCGTGGATGTGCCAGAGGGGACAAAGGGTACGTGGACCACAGAATTTTCGGACGAAAATAATTTCAGTGTGTTTGATGCAAAGGTCGCGGGGGTTCAAAGGTTGCTCAAAGACATTGGCGCGTTTGAGGGGCGCATTGATGGGGATCTTGGGGCGGTGACAACCCGGGCGGTTCGTCGATATCAGCAATCAAAGGGTCTTGGCCGCGGCGGCCGCATTGATGATGCGCTGATTGATACGCTTATAGCTGAGGCCAATAAGGTGGATAGCCAATTGGGGTTCTTTTACTGCAATGCCACCATGTTACCGGTATGGGCCGCCATTGCGCAGCCGAATGATCAAGCCAAAGATGCCAATGATAAAGGGAATTATACGGCCTCTGGATGGTGGCGTCTTGAAAGCCAAGAATGCGCAAAAATTCGCCGCGGTGCCCTCTCAGGGAACACTTACTATGTTTATGGCGTTATGGAGGCAGAAAACCGGTCTGTTCCTTTAGCCGGCGGAGGTACACCTTTTTGTATCAGTTCCGTTCAATTCGAAGCAGGCGGCAGCACAGAATGCGGAGAAGCAGGATATGAATTGGCGCAATTTCGAAAAGTCGATGTCGGGGCCCAACAGGCTTGGACCTTTCAATTCACCCCTGAACTTTTTAATCCAGATTTGACGGGTCGCTAATGTTTGATGCCGCTATTGATGGGTCTTCCTCCTCGTCTTTCACCCATGTGAATACTTGGGTTTTTGATCTGGACAACACCCTATACCCCGCCGACTGTCATTTATTCGCGCAAATTGATCAACGGATGACAGACTATATCGAACAA
Source organism: Pseudomonadota bacterium (assembly GCA_039026195.1). GTDB lineage: Bacteria > Pseudomonadota > Alphaproteobacteria > Caulobacterales > Parvularculaceae > Parvularcula. The sequence goes on from JBCCMT010000014.1 coordinate 6,747, forward strand.
AAATTTGCGTGCGATCCAGCTGAGGCCCGTCATATACAAAAGGACTACTATGTTCGTTTTGGCACCACCTTAAGCGGGCTAATGAATGAACATAAAATCTCTCCCCATGATTTTATGGATTTTGTTCACGATATTGATCTGACCCCGGTGTTGCCAAACCCTAAACTTCGGGACGCTATTCAAGCCTTGCCGGGAAAGCGTTATATTTACACCAACGGCTCGGTGAAACATGCAGAAAATGTCGCTGGGAAGATTGGTATTATCGATCTGTTCGATGATATTTTCGATATTGAGGGGGCTGACTTTGTCCCCAAACCGAAAGCTGAGCCCTATCAGGCTTTCCTAAAGCGCTTTGCCATTGATGCTGGGTCTGCTGCCATGTTTGAAGACATGCACCAAAATTTAGAAGTCCCCCATCAGGTGGGGATGGAAACGGTCTTGGTGCAATCTGAGGCGGCCTGGTGCGAAGACGAACCGGCGGACAAACGCCCCTCCCGCCCTGGGGAAAACTTTTCCCATGTGAAACATGTGACTTCGGACTTGACCGACTTCTTAAGGCGACTAACAAGGGTGGCTTAATTCAAGTCTTCCGGAAAAATGCGCCCATGACCCTCTCTCTTCACGATATTGCTGCAACCATTGAAACAGCTTGGGAGAACCGAGACACTTTAGGGCAAGGCGGGAATGACATTGACGCTGTAAAAGACGCGGTGGATGCCGCCCTTGCGGCCCTTGATCGCGGAGAGATCCGGGTGGCTGAACCGAAGGAGAGCGGGTGGCAGGTGAACCAATGGGCGAAAAAGGCTGTGCTTCTTTCCTTTCGTCTGACCCCGAACAAACCTATTTCCGGGGCGCCCGGCGGGGGGCATTGGTTTGATAAGGTCCCTTCGAAATTTGAGCAGTGGACGGAAAATGATTTCAACGATGCGGGCTTTCGCGCTGTTCCCTCTTGCGCGGTCCGCTATGGTTCCCACGTGGCAAAGGGGGCGGTGTTGATGCCGTCTTACATTAATATTGGCGCCTATGTGGGGGAGGGGACAATGGTCGACACCTGGTCCACCATTGGGTCTTGCGCCCAGATTGGCGCAAACTGCCATATCTCTGGCGGGGTGGGCATCGGCGGGGTGCTGGAGCCGCTACAAGCTGACCCTGTGATTATTGAAGATAATTGCTTCATCGGCGCACGGTCAGAGGTGGCCGAGGGCGTGCGTGTGGGCGAAGGGGCGGTCATTTCCATGGGGGTCTTTTTGGGGGCGTCGACGAAGATTGTGGATCGCGCCACAGGGGAGGTCACCTATGGAGAGGTGCCCCCCTATGCCGTGGTGGTCCCAGGAACCCTTCCTTCGGAAAAAGGGGGACCCTCCCTTGCCTGTGCTGTGATTGTCAAAACCGTGGATGAGCGAACCCGATCAAAAACAGCGATTAATGATCTTCTTCGTGACTAAAAGCTGACATTATACAGCTCTATCCCTTGTCAAGACTTGTGACTGTAATTTTGTTTCTGTATCGAAACAAAAGAGGTAAGTATTTCGTGACCCCAACTGATCTTCTTTTGCCATGGCGTGACGTAATGGTGGATATGGTCCGGCTTGACCGGCCTGATTTATCCATGCGTCAATGGGCATTGCTTTTAACCGTTTACCTAACCCCTGGTCCGCACACGGTGCGCCGCTTGTCAGAGGATTTAAATGTCCCAAAGCCAGCGATTTCAAGAGCGCTTGATGCCTTGTCTATTCATGGGTTGGTGAAGCGCGCGCGCGACCCATCGGACAAGCGGATCGTTCAGGTCCAAAAAACGCCGGAGGGGTCTTTGTTCATCGATGAGTTTGCTCAAATTGTTGAGGAGCGGGACCGACAATCTGACCTTGGGGCCTATTATGGCTGACCCCCGGCTCACTCCCGCCCGGGGGGATGTGGCTGCCGATTTTTTAAAAGATCAGGTGGATGCTGACCGGTATGACCCCGGTATGGCCTATCAGGTCAGCTCTAGCGTCCTACCCCTTCGCCGTACACCGGCCCCCGATGGGCCCCAGGAAACGCAAATTTTGTTCGGTGAAATTTTCACGGTCTATGATGAAAAAGATGGCTGGGGTTGGGGGCAAGCAGCCTTTGACGACTATGTAGGCTATGTGGATATGGCGGGGCTGTCCGCCCCTTTGGATGCCGTGACCCACCGGGTGACAGCCCTGCGGTCCTACCGCTTTAGCGTGCCTAATTTAAAATCAGCCCCCTTGGGCCTCATCTCCATGAACGCAAAATTAGCCCTTGCGGAAGAGGAGGGCGATTATGTGAGGGAGGCCCGGGGCGGCTGGCTCTGGCGCGGACATGTGGCCCCTATGGCGGAGCGGGCAGCGGATCCTGTGGCGGTGGCGACGCAATTTTTAGGGGCGCCTTATTTTTGGGGGGGGCGGGAAAGCCTGGGCCTTGATTGCTCTTCCCTTTTGCAAAATGCGTTTGAAGCCGCTGGCCAAATCATTCCGCGCGACACGGACTTGCAAGAGGCCTATTTTAGCAAAGAGAGAGAGATCCTTTGGGAGGGGCCATCAGAGAAAAAGGGCGGCGGTTGGCGTGACCTTACCTTGGCCCGCGGCGATATTATCTTCTGGCCTGGCCATGTGGGGATCATGATAGATGGTGAGAGTGTCTTGCACGCCAATGCACGGTCCATGGCGGTGACGACGGATAATTTGCGTGTGCTTTCTACAACGTATGAAGCGAAAAAGGAGCTATATGTCTCAAAAGTGATCCGGTAATCTGGATCTTTATACGGTCACTTTTGAGATCTATGGTTTTGAAATTTATTTCCACGCCAAAAGACGGAGGTCTGAAGGATTGTGCCTACTCCCCCCTCTTTTTAAGAGGAGGCGTGAAGATGGGCCCTTTTGAACGCCTCTGACAATTTGTCATTAGGGGTGAGCAAGAATGTTTCATTCATCTTGATGGGAATGAAATTCTCCTCATTCATTCCCCCCACCACAATATTTTGTTCAGCGAGATAAGATTGAAACTTCTCAGCGTCTATATCACCAGGATAGAGCTTAAAGACATTACTGCCCTTTTCAAAGGATTTGATATTAAGCGGGGTTGCTGTGTTGATGGTATTGCTAAAATCTGTAAACTTGGTTTTTGCCGAAGATAGTCTTTGTTCAATAGTTGACAAACCATGCAAGGCGACTGCTGCATTGGTCCAACTTTCCGCCATCACGCCGCCATGGACTTTCATCAGCTCAGGAATTTGATCAATAATTTCTGTTGGTCCACAGAGGATAGCCCCACTGGACGCCCCTAAATATTTATAAAGAGAGATATAAACAGTATCAAAATAGCGAGCATATTCCTTAATGGGAACATCTGAATAGGTAGAGGCGAAAAATAACCGCGCGCCGTCCAAATGCATCCTTATATCATTCTGTTGAGCGAAAGAAGAGATGCGGCGGATTTCATTTAAGTCAAAAATTTCACCATTTGCTCTGCGTACAGGGTTTTCAATGACAATTGCACCAAACTGTCCAGGAAAAACTTCTTTGCTATTTTCAGATGCAATGGTCTCTTTGAGTTCCTCCAGGGTGTATTGAGCAGCCCCTTTCTTTACAGGGACAAGTCGCCGCCCATGGACCCGCTGGGCGGCGTGGGCTTCGTCACGATAATAGTGGGCAATATCTTGAACAAGAATTTTAGGTTTCTGACCGGACAAAAGTTTGGCGGCAAGCTGATTGGCCATGGTGCCAGTGGGAAGATAGATCGCTTTTTCCTTCCCTGTCATCTTTACAAATTCGTTTTCAAGATCTTCAACTGCGCCCCCTGCGCCATAGCTATCCGCAATTTCTGGATTTTGACGGGCCAATTGGGAAAGCAACTCCGCATAAGCTTGAGGGGTACGAAAGACGGAATCCCCTCGAAGAAAAACAGCATTCTCAGATACCGAAGGGGTGTCTTGGGTCCCGTAGCCTGAGGATGGGGCTGCAATGACTTGGGCACTGGCATTTGCACTGCCCACAAGAAGGGAGGAGGTTCCAGCCGCAACAAGTTCTCTTCTTGAAATGGTCATAAATTTTATTCCGTATATATAAGCTAATGTTAACAAAGAATTTATAAGGAAAACTACTTTTAAGCAAGAGGTTGCCGAGCTATTGAGTATTTATAAATGATCAAATATTCAATAAATCGCTTATTTCTTCAATTAAAGGCAAATTAAGACAAGGGGCTTATGGTAAACATATCGTTCAATTTCTAAGGGGGTATTGGTGTCACAAGATATGGACCACCTCGCAACAGCCAATCGACTTAATATCACGGCTCAGTTGCGGTGTGAGGCCTTACGTACACGTCTTATCATTGCCACAGTGGGGGCTGGAATGGTGTGGGTGGGTTCTACACCGATCCTTGCTACAGCTTATCTGACTTGTGTGTTGGTCACACAGTTTTTAGATCATTGGCTTTGGCAGGGTGCCCGCAACAAGATATCACCCACTCCCCTTCAGACGAAAATTAGAAAAGCCGTTATAGGAACTTTCCTAGCTTCCGTGGCCTACACATCATTGGCTCCTATTCTTTGGTTATATGGGGCCGAGGCCATGCGATCCGTTTGTGTATTATGGGCTGCGGGCGCATTACTTCATGCTGTTATGCATATGTATCATGAGCGTCAAACTTTTGCTGCAGCTATTCTACCTCACACGGTGTATCTTTTCGGGATGCCTATTTATAGTCTTCTCATTACCGATGGAAGCGGGAAAATCGCGGCGGGTTTGATTATCCTGACAACATTATTATATGTTGGACATCTTGTTTCCATCTTAAAGGCAACAAAATCGCTTACCCTTCAACTGCAAAACTCTGAGCAAAATGCAAGAGAAGAAAAGCTTGCAGCGGAGATTGCAAATAAAGCGAAATCAGAATTCTTAGCGAATATGAGTCATGAAATCCGGACCCCTATGAATGGTGTGCTCGGCATGGCTGAGCTTCTAAAGCAGACAAAGCTTGATGAGAAACAAGCACAATTTGCTGACACTATATGCTCCTCAGGCGCAGCCTTGTTGAAAATTATCAATGATATTCTCGATTTCTCCAAAATTGAATCAGGGAAGTTGGAGTTAGATCCGGTACAGTTTGATTTGCGAGAGGCTGTGGAGGATGTGGGCTCTCTCCTTGGGGTCACGGCGCGGGAAAAGGGGGTTGAACTGATTATACGTGTGCGCCCGTCTGCGCCATCCCCTCTTATTGGTGATGTGGGCCGCCTAAGGCAAATCCTAACGAATATTGTAGGCAATGCTATTAAATTCACCCATGAGGGAAGTGTTCTTATCGATGTTTCTGGAAAGGTTGAAGGCCAATCGGCTAAACTGAACATCAGTGTAAGTGACACCGGTATTGGAATATCAAAAAATAAACAAAAGGCCATCTTTGAGGAATTCTCCCAAGCAGAAACATCAACGACACGGAAATATGGGGGGACGGGTCTTGGTCTCTCCATCTGCCGTAGCCTCGCATTGGCGATGGGGGGAGACATCACCCTTCAATCCCAAATTGGGGAGGGGTCAACATTCACGATTGAAATGACCATGCAAGTGGGCACACATGAAGCTAAAAAAGATATAACCTATACAGAGCTTAAGGGGAAGTCCATATTGGTTGTTGACGATAACCCCATTAACCGCAGGATTTTTGAAGAGCAGCTTCATATTTTAGGGGCTCATCCCACCTTAGTGCAGTCCGCAGAAGAAGCTATTTATGCTTGCCGGCAAGCCCATCAAGCTGAACGTCAATTTGATTTGGCTTTGTTTGATTTTCATATGCCAGAGATGGATGGTTTAGAGCTTGTGGAGACGATCCGCCGTGACGCTGAAATTCATGATCTGAAAATTATAATCCTGTCGTCCGTCGACCGGGATGAACTGGCGCAAAAATTCCGTGCGCTTGACGTGATGGATTTTATGACAAAACCCGTCCGTATGGATTTTTTAAAACAGTCTATCATGAGTGCGATCACCGATAGGCAAATTCAAGACCTCAAAACCATCGCGCAAAATGTGAGGGAGGATGAGAGCCCTGTGCTTGAGCCGTCACAAGGCCATATTCTGGTGGCGGAGGATAATATAGTCAACCGGATGGTTCTTGAAAATATGATTGACCAAACAAAATACAAAGTTGACTTTGCTGAAAATGGGCGAATTGCTTATCAAAAAGTTCAGAAAACGGTCTATGATCTTATTTTCATGGATATGTCCATGCCAGAAATGGATGGCTTAGAGGCGACGAAGGCTATCCGATCATATCAGGAATCTCACTCCATGGACTTTACACCTATTATCGCGATTACGGCACATGCCATGGCAGGGGATCGGGAAAAATTCGTAGACGAAGGGGTGGACGACTATATTTCTAAGCCGATTACCCAAGATGAGATCGATAAAGCGATACAAAACTGGCTTTCACAAAAAGCAGCTTAAAGCTTAGAGCATCGCGCAAAAAGCTTGCCCTGGACCCCGATCCGGGGTGTGCAACGGTTTTTGCCTTTCGCGATGCAACCCTTAAAAACTTAGAGTATGATGCAATAATCCAAATTTATTGTATTATACTCTGGGCCATAAGGGGGGCCACTGCCTTTTAGATGAAAAGCCGTCTTCCTTTATTTGTTTGGATAAAGGCGGCTTTAAACTTCCCTCCCCCTCATTCTGCCATATATGATATGCAGTCTCCATTTGCTTGCGAAGAATACCCTGCAGGCAAACGCAAGAAAGATGAAGAGGTGGCCTTGTGACTAGACATCCAGAATCAGACCCACTCCTCGGCGATCGCGCAAGCACAGATGCTGTGCAAACCCTTCTCATTCCAAGGGCCGTTGACTTGGGAGAAATGGAGGTTCGCCGTGCTCTTCCCTCTCGGAAAAGGCAAATGGTGGGGCCTTTTATATTTTTTGACCAAATGGGGCCAGCAACCTTTGGCGCGGGCAAAGGAATAGATGTACGGCCACACCCCCACATTAATTTGTCTACGGTAACATATTTATTCGATGGTGAAATTGAGCATCGAGATTCTTTAGGAACGCATCAGACCATTCAACCGGGGGCTGTCAATTTAATGACGGCGGGGCAAGGCATTGTCCATTCAGAGCGAACATCCCCAAGGTTGAAACAAAAGGGGCAGCATCTTTCAGGTATCCAAACATGGCTCGCGCTTCCGGAGGATGTGGAAGAACAAACGCCGACATTTACCCATTATAGCGCTGATGATCTTCCAACCATAGAGGCCGATGGAATGAAGACCCGCCTTATTGCCGGGGAGGCCTTCGGTGTAAAATCGCCCTTAACTGTAGCATCAGCAACGCTTTACGGGGATGTTATTTTAGAGAAGGGCGCCGCATTCTCCATTGATCCTCTTTATGAAGAGCGAGCTATTTATATTATTTCGGGGTCGATTATTGTGGCGGGTAATGAATATGCCCCCGAACAGCTTTTAATCCTCCGCAAAGGGGAGGCGATTGATATATCTGCCACATCGAACGCTCGGTTAATGATTTTTGGCGGTGACCCGATGGAGGGGCCCCGTTATATTTGGTGGAATTTTGTCTCCTCTCGGCAAGAGCGCATTGAGCTTGCCAAAGAAGAATGGGCAACAGGGAGATTCGACACGGTTCCGGGGGATGAAGAGGAGTTTATTCCCCTCCCTGAGGATAAGGGGAAACCAAGAAGAGCCGTGGGCGGAAGAGCGTTTTAGAAAGTTTTTGGGGCATCACATGCAATGATGCGACCTAAGCTGATACCTAAGGCTCGCCTTGTCAGAGGCGTTGGGCGCTGTGAGGTTTAAAATGGCGGAGAGTTTGAAATTTATTTCGAACTCGGAGCCAATGGCCTCAAGTAGCAAAGCGGTAGGCCAAACAAGAGTGGCGGACAGACAGGGATTCGAACCCTGGAGACGGTTGCCCGCCTACACGCGTTCCAGGCGTGCGCCTTCGACCACTCGGCCACCTGTCCAAGAATGAATGGCTTTGCCGTTCTTACGCTCAAATTGCAAGGGATGGAGGTAATTTCTCTTTTAAAATCAGAATTTTGAAATTATTTCAGTGCTTTAGGAAGTTTTGTGGCGATGGGGGATTGAGCCCTACTTAAAAATAGCTCTTTCTCCCTTCCTCTAACCCTGCATTCCCCAAATCATAAAAGAAAAAGCAAAACATAAACTGGGCTTACAGATAGAGAGAATCTCACGTCTTTCACACTCGCTTGCATGACGAAGGCGGCTGGGACATTGCGAAACCACGCTAATGGGCTAAACTATGCAAAAGAGGATAACAGGGCGGAACAAC
>JBCCMT010000015.1:0-14714 GCA_039026195.1 Pseudomonadota bacterium
CCTGTCACATAGTTAAAGATTTTTGCCACATCCCGACCAATGGCTTCATTGGTAGTAAATAAAGAAAGGTCCGTGTAAATTTTTGCCGTGATGGGGTGGTAATTCCCTGTGCCGATATGACAATAGGCCCGTGAATTCCCCCCCTCCCGGCGCACCACATAAGAAAGCTTTGAGTGGGTTTTATAGTCGACAAAGCCGTATACGACATTCACCCCCGCCCGCTCTAGGGCCCGGGCCCATTGAATATTGGCCTCTTCGTCAAAGCGCGCTTTGAGCTCCACCAGAGCGGTGACATTTTTCCCATCCTCCGCCGCTTCGATCAACGCTTCAACAATGGGCGATTGTTTTGAGGTGCGGTAAAGGGTTTGTTTGATCGCCAACACATTGGGGTCAGAGGCGGCCTGGCGTAAAAACCGCACCACCACTTCGAAATCTTCATACGGATGATGAACAAGAATATCTTTTTCAGAAATAGCTGAGAAACAATCCCCGCCATGTTCCCGAATCCGCTCAGGAAAGCGGGCTTCAAAGGGGGGGAAGAGCAATTCAGGCCGATCATCGGGGATCAATTCGGAGGTTTGGGTTAAACCTAAAAGCCCATCGACAAAGGTCACCTCACGGTGGTGGACCCCCAGCGTGTCGATCACATGATCACGCAACATGAAGGGCGTATCCACATCCATCTTAAGACGGATGACTTCCCCCCGCCGCCGGCGGCGCAACATGGTCTCAAACTGCTGCACCAGATCTTCAGCCTCGTCATCCACCTCCACATCGCTATCGCGAATGACGCGGAAGGCACCCCTGGCGGTGATCCGACTTTCGGGGAAAAGATGATGCAGAAAATGCAAAATTACTTGTTCGAGCGCGACAAATCGCGCTGTCCCCTGCTGGGTTTCATGCGCATCATGTAATTCATCGGGCAGACGAATGAATCGTTTGACCATGTTCGGTACAGGTAGAAGCTTCACCGGCGCCAAACCTGGCCCCTTTAGTGCAAAACAAAGAACAAATCCAAGGTTGGGAATGAAAGGAAAGGGGTGCGCTGGGTCCAGGGCGAGAGGGGTCAGTACAGGGAAGATATTACTTAAAAACTCTTCCTCTAGCCATGCCAATTCAGCGGCATTCAAACTTTTTGTACCCACCACTTCGACCCCCTCTTTCTCTAAAAGGGGAAGAAGGTCATTCCAACAACGCTGTTGTTGGCTCATCAAGGCGGATGCTTTTTCATTAATGGCCGCTAGCTGTTCTTTCGGGGTTAAGCCGTCTTGGGAGCGGGTTCGGATATCCGCCCTCACCTGGCTGACGAGCCCTGCGACGCGGACCATAAAAAACTCGTCTAAATTGCTGGCTGATATGGATAAAAACCGCAACCGTTCAAGAATGGGGTGACGTTCATTATCCGCCTCCTCTAAAACGCGCGAGTTAAACTCTAGCCAAGACAACTCCCGGTTGAAAAACCGCTCAGAACTTTTGGGATCTATATCTGACAAGGGCGGGGCGGAAAGGGGTGAATTTTCAGTCATGAGTAAAGGCGCCTGTCTCTTCCCTACTGCCATATCAAAGCAATAGGATATGTTAAAGCATATGATCCTGGTTTTCTTTCATCGAAGCTAACAGCAAGGCCTTCACAGAGAGTGTATCTGTCGACAGAATTTTAAGGCTGGTGTTGATAATGGCTTCAACCGCGCCAAATCGCCGTTGAAGATGTTTTGCCACCTCTTCTGTTTGGACTGCCGTGGCGTGAATGCCCACCTGGGACAGCCCATTGAAGAGGGTTTTTGCTAATAACGCCTCATCGGGGGCCTCTAGATAAGCGATGGGTAAGGCGGAAAGGCGGCTGATAAGGTCAGGCAAAGCCTCTCCTTTGCCCCAATTTTCAATTCTTCCCTCCCCCGCCAGTAACAAAGGGCGCTCATGCAAAATAGCTTCATTATAAAGATTAAAAAGAGTGGTCGCGTCTTGATCATGGGCATCGTCCATCACCAAACATCTACGGGATTGCGCCTCTAGCTGCGCCTTGGTTTCTTGCAAAAGCCGGGTTTTCCCTGATCCCTTTGGTCCCGTTACCCCCATCACCAGGGAGGGGGCCGCCGCATCCTCATCAAACTGACGCACCCATCCTTGTAAAATTTGAAGGGCATGTTGATTACTGGCCCCTTCGCAATAGGGGATCACCAGTTTCGCGGTGGGGAGGGGAAGATGACGCTGCACAATGCCGCCACCCTTCTCGCCCTTGTGGTTATGGGCGCTCATTCGCCCCATCGCTTTGTTCTCTTTCTTCAGACGTAAAAGGGTCTTGCTCTAACATGACCGGCTCCAGGGCCATGGGAACACCGCTTTGCCCTTCGATGAGAGAGGAGGGATTATCCAAAACCCCTGGCAGGTCGTTGCCGACATCTCCCCCGTTGGGCGCCCCAAAAATATCTTCGGGCAGTGCAAGCGGCGCGCCCCCTGCCCCCTGATATCCAAGGGGGCGGCCTTGCGGGCGCTGACGAAACTCCTGAGCTCCAGAAATAATACTATTTTGGGGCACAGCATTTCCCTCATATTGATTAAGAGGCTGATTAATCCCTTCTAGGCTTGAAACTGTTTCTGATTGTGCCTGCAGCTCATCTGCCCGCTCAAAGCTGGCGATATTCCAACGCCCATCCGGGCCTTGCCAAATGGACAAATCCCGCTGACGCATGGCGAGTAAAAGTTGATTTTGCTCCCCAATCAGCACCAGATCCATCACCGCATTTTCATTGTTAAAGGCGCCCACCTTCATCTCCCGAACAAGGGATGTATTCTCAAGGGCGCCGCGAATTTGCGCCCATTCATCAAGACTTCCAAACCAAGCGGTGAGGGAAAGGGGGCGAACCGCCGAATGGTCCACCAGCGTTTGTTCTTTCCAGTCACGGGCATATTTGGCCACGGTACTTTCCACAGCCCGTTTGGCAAGGGCCGGAAAATCATTCGTCGCCCCCCGGAAGAATGTACTCGCAAGAACACTTCCCTTACTGCCAATGCTTGCATTTGCCACGGGCGCCTGACCATAGCCGCTAGGGCTGTCATATAATGTCGCTGCGGTGGCAGCGGTAATAGGCCCCCGACCCTCACCGCGGCCAGCAAAATAGGCATCGATCAGTTTGACGGAAAAGCGAAATTCTCCCTCCACTTGTTTGAGGGACCCTTGCGCCAGAATGATTTGGTCAACACCATATCGACTGGCCAGGGGCCCAAGATATTCAGCTTCTAACCCCTTTGCTTGGTCGACGGTGAGGGTGGCAATATCCTCCGCATCGCCGTTAGGTAAAATAAGCGGTGTCAATTCATTGACCAATGGCCGCGCAAGCCACGCTCTTGCCCATGGGTTTTTTGTCTCCCATAGATAAAGACCATCTTCTGTTTCAAGCACAGGAAGGATGAGCGCAGGCCGCGCCTGCGCTTCACTATAAGGAAGGGCGGCGCTTTCTAAAATTTGCCGAATGCCGTCGGGTTTGAACCGGTAGGTGATTTTGGCGCGATAGCTATTGCCAGATGCTTTTTCATCGAAAATAGCAAAACCTTGCTCCAATTGCGGCAGATCATCGGGCAAGATCACCACGGGCTGTTTTCGGTTGAAGGGAAGGCCCCCATCAAATCCCCCGCCATAGGCCTGCTCGTCAAAAGCTGTTGCTGAAACCGATGCCTTTGCGGCTGTATTCGTCGCCAGGGAGGGGAGATACCCCCAATCCTCTTCCGCGGTAAGGCGCCGAAGCAAGATATCCAACGCCTGTTTTCGCCCTTGGCTTTGGGCGATCTGTTTCGCCTCGGCAGAGGTGTCTGCTTCTGCTGCCACCGGCACTTGGGGAACAGAAAAAATTTCTGTTGGGTTCGCCATCAGGGGGCTGACCCCCACCCCCCACATCATGCCCACCAAAGTGAGCAGACGATATATCCCCAGATATTGACGCATGACATTTCCTTTTCATCGGTTCAGGTCAGTTCCCTCCCCCCTAAGAGAGCTGCCAGATTTTGATAAGAGTCTAAAGAAAAATATGGCAAAACTTAAGGTCTGTTTGCGCGATCAAGACAAAATGAGGGCATTTTCCTTTTTAAGAGCCCATTTCACTTGACAACAGCCATTGCCGCCATGAGCGCAAGGCGCTAGGTGCGATGTTTAGTTTCTTTTTCGTCGGGTCAAAACCGACTTTACGTTCAATAGTCATAGGTTGTGGTGAATGTCTGACAACAAAGATTTAAATAAAGACCTGAATGCGATTCGCGCGCTGGCGGATGTTCTCGACGAAACGGGCTTGAGTGAAATTGAGATCGAGCGGGGCTCGCTGCGCTTACGGGTTTCTAAATCCACCAATATGACCATGGTTGCCCCGTCGGCAGCCCCCCAAAGCCAAGCCGTCCCGCCGACACCCGCCGCATCTGGGGCGGCCACCGACACAAATGAAGATTTTAGCGCGCACCCAGGGGCAGTCACCTCCCCCATGGTGGGCACTGCCTATATGTCAGCCTCCCCCGGCGCGGCACCATTCATCACAGATGGGGCCGAAGTGAAAGAAGGCCAGACACTGATGATTGTGGAGGCGATGAAAACCATGAATGAAATTAAATCGCCCCGCAGTGGGAAAGTCACTCGTCTTTTCGCCCGTGATGCTGAACCGGTGGAGTTTGGCGAAGTTTTGATGATCATTGAATAGTGTTTAATAAAGTTCTTATCGCAAACCGGGGCGAAATTGCCCTTCGCGTTCACCGCGCCTGTAAGGAATTGGGCATTCAAACCGTGGCGGTCCATTCCACCGCGGATGCGAACGCCATGCATGTTCGGCTTGCGGATGAAAGTGTGTGCATTGGCCCTGCCCCGGCGAAGGATAGTTATCTAAACATGGCTGCGATCATTGCAGCGGCAGAAATTACTGGCGCCGATGCTATTCACCCTGGTTACGGCTTTCTCTCTGAAAACGCACGGTTTGCAGAAATCGTTGCGGCCCATAACATCACCTTTATCGGTCCCTCCGCTGACCATATTCGGGTGATGGGGGACAAAATCGCCGCTAAAGAGACTATTGGCAAAGCGGGCATCCCCCTTGTGCCTGGCTCCGATGGCGGGATCGCCTCTGTCGCTGAAGGCAAAAAGGTGGCAGACGATATTGGCTACCCGGTTCTCATCAAAGCCGCCTCTGGCGGGGGCGGGCGAGGCATGAAGCTTGCGCGGACCGCGGACGAGTTTGAAAATGCCATGACCACCGCCCAGTCTGAAGCCAAAGCAGCCTTCGGGGACGATGCGGTCTATCTTGAAAAATATCTCGAATTGCCGCGACATATCGAAATCCAAATCCTGGCGGACAGCCATGGCAATGTTGTGCAGTTGGGGGAACGGGACTGCTCCCTCCAGCGGCGTCACCAAAAGGTCTTAGAAGAAGCCCTTTCCCCTGCGCTGACCCCAGAACAGCGGGCAAAGATTGGGGAAGTCACCCGAGCCGCTATTGAAAAACTTGGCTATCTTGGCGCAGGGACCATCGAATATCTTTATGAGAATGGCGAATTTTTCTTCATCGAGATGAATACCCGACTTCAGGTGGAACATCCCATTACGGAACTTGTCACAGGGATTGATCTGGTTCGGGAACAGATTGCCATTGCGGCGGGAGAAAAACTCTCTGTCCGTCAAGAGGATATTAAGTTTAAGGGTCATTCTATTGAATGCCGTATCAATGCCGAAGACCCTGTGACCTTTGCCCCCTCCCCCGGCAAGGTGAAGGAATTTCATGCGCCCGGGGGCCCAGGCATACGATTTGATTCGGCCGTTTATGCGGGCTACACCATTCCTCCTTACTATGACAGTATGGTAGGGAAGCTGATTGTCTATGATGAAACCCGGGCGCTTTGTATTGCCCGTCTCCGCCGCGCGCTTTCAGAGACGGTTCTTGATGGGGTTAAAACCACCATCCCCCTTTTCATTCGGTTATTGGAAGAACCTGATTTCCAAGCGGGGAATTATAATATTCACTGGTTAGAAAATTGGCTTGAAGATAAGGAAGCAGAGTAAAGTCTTGCTTCTTTCAACCTCAGAATTTTGAAAAGAGATAGGTGACATGACCCTTGCCACTTGGCTCACCCTTTCGCGTATTCTCCTCTCCTTGCCAGTGGCATTTGCTCTTCTTGTGGGAGAAGGGGTTTGGGCCGCAACATTGCTAGCTATCGCCGCCATTACAGATTTTTTGGATGGATATCTAGCCAGGGCACGAAATGAAGTCACGGAGATGGGCGCCGCCCTTGATCCGATTGCGGATAAACTGTTGACCCTTTCCGCGCTGGTGAGTTTTGTGGCCATCAACACCGTGGCTGGGTTCCACCTCATCGCAGTGTTGGCAATCTTATTGCGGGAGGCTTTCGTCAGCGGCTTGCGAGAGGCGATGGCGGGCAAAAGCTCTTTGCCTGTCACCAAATTGGCAAAGCTGAAAACTACCCTGCAATTCTTTGCGTTGTTCGGCCTATGTTTTGGCCCCTCCCTATGGGGGTTGGCGCTGTTATGGGCCGCCGCTGGCCTCACCCTTTGGACAGGGTGGCAATATTTTAGTCAGTGGAAGACCATTTTGTTGTCAGACTAAGGGCTTCAGGACGTGCCCGTTCTTTTGGGTTGGCTTCAGCCGTGCCTAAATAAATCAGCCCTGCAATCTTTTCATTCGCTTCTAGCCCCATGGCTTTGTAAATATGGGGGTCATAGGCCACCCATTCACTTAGCCATTGGCCGGCATAGCCAGCAGCGGAAGCGGCAAGTAAAAGATTATAACACACTGCACCAGCGGTCAGAATCTGCTCCCACTCCGGGGTTTTATGCTCATGATCTAGGGAAGAAATGACAGCCACCACCACAGGCGCCCGTAAGAATAAACCGCGGACCGTTTCTTCGGACATGGTCATTTCAGGGTCCTTGGACAGCTGAGAGGCCTCAACCATTTTGTCCCCAAACTGTTTTCGCGCCTCGCCCTCAAACACAACATATCGAAAGGGGACGACCTTGCGGTGGTCCGGCACGCGGGAGGCCACTTGGAGCAACATCTCAAGCTGATCGCCGGTGGGGCCAGGCTCTTGTAGTAGGGCGGCCACGGTGGAGCGGCGTTGGGCCAACATAGAAAGCGTATCTTGGGAGGGATGCGTGGCACGCACCTCATCCCCAATTTGCGGTAAAGAAATATCTGTCATGAGAGATATCTAGGGGATCTCTCAGCGGAAATAAAGATGCGAAACGTTCTTAATTGGATGATTTTTTAGTATATTCCGCCTAAATCATCGGCAATGGTTTCATCGCCCCGCCCCTCTGTGCCTGTTAGCGGGTCCGTCGCGAAGCGGTTGTTGCTGCTGTAGATATCATCCTCTTGTTTAAAGGCTTCGAGGATAACATTGGGCTCCCCCGGCCGGGCGGGCTTCCCGGTTTTAGGATTTACGCGCACTTGGCGTATCCCAGAGGGCGCGCGGAACGGCACCACCTCAATGGTGGGGAGGACTTGGGCCATAAATTCCCCAAATATGGGGGCTGCCACGACAGAGCCGCCCTCCCCCTGTCCTAGGCTTGAGGGTTTATCAAACCCCACATAAACACCGGCCGCCAAATCGGGGGAAAAGCCGACAAACCAAGCGTCGCGATAATCATCAGTTGTGCCCGTTTTCCCTGCTAAGGGAAGAGAGCGGTCAACTTGGGCATTAATGCCTGCGCCGGTGCCGCGATCAATGACCCCCTCTAGGATAGAAACCATCTGAAAGGCTGTGCGCGGATCAATCGTCATTTCGCGTTCATCGGCAAGGCTTGGCTCACTCTGCCCTGTCCACGCATCTGCATTACAGTCAAAGCATTGTCTTTGGTCCCGCGCGTAAATGCTTTCCCCATACCGGTTTTGAATACGGTCGATGAGGACTGGGCTGATTTTCTTCCCCCCATTGACAAATTGGGCATAGGCTGTGGTGAGCCGCATCAAGGTGGTCTCACCTGCCCCTAAACTGATGGCCAGTTCGCGAGGTAAACTATCGGACAGACCAAATCGCTCCGCATAATCGATGATGCGGCCAATGCCCACATCTTGGGCCAACCGGGCGGTCATGGTGTTCCGAGATTTTTCAATCCCTAGGCGGAGGGTGGAATCGCCATAGAACCGTCCGGCCACATAGTTTCCAGGTTTCCACCAGTCATCCCCCAAGGCCGGAGCGACAAAGGGCGCATCGAGCACGATGGAAGATGGGGTATACCCATTATCAAGGGCCGCTGCATAGACGAAAGGCTTAAAGGTTGAGCCCGGTTGCCGCCAGGCTTGGATTGCCCGGTTAAACTCAGATAAACCGAAAGAGAACCCGCCCACCATCGCCAAAACACGGCCCGTATGGGGGTCCATGGCCACAAAAGCGCCATTGGCATTGGGAATTTGCATCAATGCATATTGTCCTGCTGCATCTTCCCCCAGGGCGTTCACATAAATAACATCTCCCTTTGACAGGACTTGGGTCACAGCAGTGATTTCTGGACCCCGGTGATCAACATCCCCATGCTCCCGCGCCCAAGCGGCCTCAGATAATGGAATAACCCCCATCTCACCATCCACGGTGCCAATTCGCGCTTGATCAGATGAAACCTCGAACACCACCGCCATCTGCCACGGCGCCAGGTCATCACTGGCCAACCGCGCCGACATGAGATTTTTCTCAATAAGCTGCAGCTCATACTGCCAGACCAGGGGCGCTTCTTCCCCGTCTTTTTTTTCCTCTTCTAACCGCTGTGACAGATCAAGCGGGAGGGACATGTTATAAAGAGCGCCTCGCCATCCATGGCGGCGATCATAGTCCACCAGCCCCTTGCGGAAAGCATATTGCGCGGCGGCCTGCATTTTAGGGTCTAAGGTGGTCCGGACGGACAGGCCTTCGTCATAAAGGGCCTCAACCCCGTAGAGGTCAGCAATCTGGCGGCGCGCAGCTTCGGCAAAATATTTTGTATCCGAAGACCGTGCCCCGAGGGGGGGCGCAAGCTCTGCCCCTAAGGGTTCATTTTGCGCAAGCTCTAGGGCGCTATCGCTCAGATACCCATCCTCATACATGCGGCCTAAAATCCAGTTCCGCCGAGATATCGCCCGCTCTTCATTCCGCACAGGGTGATAATTGCTCGGCGCCTTTGCTAAGGTGGCAAGATACGCAGCCTCTTGCGCATTTAGCTGATCCAACGGTTTATTGAAATAATTGAGGGAGGCGGCCGCCACCCCATAGGAACGGTTACCGAGATAAATCTCGTTTAGATAGAGCTCTAAAATATGATCCTTGGTGAAGGCTTTTTCCATGCGACGGGCGATCAAGGCTTCTTTGACTTTTCGCTTCAACTTTTGATCTGCGGTCAGAAGGAAGTTTTTCGCCACCTGTTGGGTAATGGTGGACCCCCCTTGCATCGGCCCCCGATCCCCTTTGAGGTAGTTGATGATGTTATTGCGCATGGCCCGGGCAATGCCGCGATAATCTAACCCGTGATGTTCGTAATAATTTTGATCCTCTGCGGAGATGAAGGCTTGTTTAACAACCTCAGGAATGGATTCCGCTGGTACAAAAAGCCGCCGCTCCCGCGCGAATTCTGCCACCAGGCTGCCGTCGCCTGCATGAACACGGGTGGTCACCCCAGGTTCATATTCTTCAAGCACCGTGTAATCGGGCAATTCAGGCTCTAAATCCCGGAGATAGAAAATGGTCCAAATCAGGCCCGCTGCGATGGCGATGATCCCCAAGGTGGTCATGGCAGTGAAGGTTTTAAGAATAATCCCCCAGGGCCCGCGCGATTTTTTTTCACGGGTCGGCACAGGGTCTTTCACCAAAGGTTGGACCCCGCCTAAATTATAAGGTGCCTCTTGATCTTGTGAGGTTTCATTTGATGTATTTTTCGTCATAGGACCCTAAATCTCTAATCGCCCCTCTCTTATCACAAGATTTCGCAGAGAGCGACAAGCCAGCATCAGCGAAAAATCACGACATATTCAAGGCGATGGCACACCTTATCAATATTTTTCATCAAAACATCGTGCGAGGGGCACAAATCAGCCATATAAGGGTTGAAGACATGTAATTTGGAGATGCGGTTATGGGCCTGAATACCCCCTCAAATGATGGTGCTGACCTGGTGATAGGTCCCACAGACCAGGGCATGGTCAGGATTTATATCAGCTCCCCCACTGTTGATTTGCCCCTCGACTTCGCACCAGAGGATGCCGAGGCCATTGCTGAAGACCTCATGGCGGCGGCGAAGACGGCGGCCCAACCCCTTCCTTCGAAAGGATAATCCCCATGCGCTTTATCATCTATCTCTTTGCCTTTCTGTTCTTACTGGTGGCCGCTGCTGTGGTGGTCATCCCCATGATTGTCCCTGCAGAGGAATTAGAGGCCCGGGTAGAGGCGGCTGCCACGAATGCGCTAGGGCGGGAAGTGACCATTGAAGGGGCCCCGAAAATCAGCGTCTTCCCCACCCGGGTCCAGGTGGCAGGCCTAAAGGTGGCCAATGCGGAAGGGTTCTCCGCCCCCCATCTTTTATCGGTGGAGGCGGCGGATATTGGGGTCAAACTCCTCCCCCTCATCCAAGGCCAAGTAGAAATCACGCATTTTAATTTAGACGCCCCAGATATTCGTCTACAGGCCACCGAGGAGGGGGATGCCAATTGGATATTGGGGACCCAAAAGGAAGCGGCCCCCGAAGAAAACCCCAATACAGGTCCAAGCCGTATCAATGATATCCGTTTGGGCGATGTCCGCGTGAATGATGGGCTAGTGACCTATGATAATGGGACGGGCACGGTCTATACCGCGGAGGACGCAGATCTCGTTCTGACCCTGACAAGCCTTGATGACCCCCTTCAACTTGACGGCAATATGATATTGCAAGGGGAGCCGACAACCCTCTCCCTTATCCTCACCACCCCGCGCAGTTTTACGGAGACCAAAACCGCTGATGTTCAACTTTCCACTGAGGTGGGAGAGAATGTTATCGCTACGGGACTGACCTTAGGGGAAAATCTATCCTATGCTGGGAATATTGATGTGAATGTGCCCGCCTTGCGGGATCTGATCGGACTGCTTGGCACCCAAATTGAAACGCCCAACGGGTTTCGAAATCTTCGTCTAAAAGGGCCTATTGAGGGAAATACGGAGGTTTTCTCTTTTGGGGAGGGGACGGAACTCACCTTTGATAAGATTTCTGGCACCGGCGCCATCACCATCGCTCTGAGTGGGGCACGCCCTAAAATCAGCGGGGCGATGAAGGTGAATGGGCTAGATTTACGCCCCTATTTACCTGAAGAGACCCCTCAAATGGCGGCCCAGAAAAAGGGGGAAGCCAGTGGTGGATTTCCAGCATGGTCTACGGAAGAGATGGACTTTTCTGCCCTTGGCACCGTGGACACAGACCTAAGATTGAGTACGGAAAGTATCACTCTACCCAGTTTAGATATTGGCCGCAGCACCGTTGATCTCAAAATCAATAATCAAAATATAAATGCCACCCTATCTGAAATGCGCCTTTATGAAGGGGCAGGCAGCGGCACATTAACAGCAAATTTAAGGGGCAATACCCCGCAAATGGCTGCAAATTTTCAGTTTTCTGACATGAATGTGGGCGCCTTTGCACAAGCCTTAACGGGCTTAACCCGACTGCAAGGTAATGGAGATATCGCGCTGAATATCACCACGAGTGGCAACAGCCAGGCCGCCATGGTCAAAGCGCTCAACGGCAGCACTAAGGTCAATCTGGACCAGGGGGGGCTGAAGGGTGTCAATTTAGGGAAAATTGCCCGTAGCGCCATGCAAACCTATAACAGTCTACGGACGGGTAAGATCAATGTTGCTAAACTGACCACCACCTTTGCCAATATTTCTCAAGAAGCCAGAGGGGAAACCCAAGAAACAGATTTCTCAGATCTAGCCGTTGATCTTTTGATCAGAAACGGAATTGTCACCTCCCAAACCATTTCATTGATAGGCCCTTATTATCGAATGTCCGGGTCAGGAACGGTGAACCTGCCCCAACAAACCATGCAGATAAAGATCACGCCCTCTGTCTCCCCCACCGATGGGGAGGAGATGCGCAGCCTCCCCGTCCCCCTCCAAATTTCTGGGAGTTTTAATGACCCCAAAATTGGGGTGGATGCACAACCCTTGGTCAGGGAGCTTGCCACAGGACAGGTAAGAGATCTGCTTGGCCAACAGGGTATCGACGTGGCGCCCGGTCAAAATATCGAAGAAACCTTGCGGAATACGGCAGCCACTGAAATCGGTAAGTTGCTGGGCGGTAATCGAAAAAGCGAAACCGCCGATGGAACAGATGAAAACGAAGCCCAAAAGGATGAAGAGCCCCTTTCCCCTGAAGAACAGCTTATCCAACAGGGGCTAGGCGCATTATTTGGAACAACACAACAAGATAGTGAGGAAGAGAAGGCTGAATAAGTTTTCTCTTAATCCTTCTTCTGACCTTTGCCAAACAGCCGTCCGAATATTGATGGCTTTTTAACATCGCCCGCGGCGCTGACCTTCAACCCTGGCAGCACATAGTCTTTAAACTGTTCCCTCAATTTGGTTTTCAGGACCTTGCCTGTCGCCCCAATGGGGATTTCATCGACGATTTGGACATCGTCAGGCCAAGATAATTTATCTAATTTTTCTTTTACAAATTCGAGGATTTCACTCGCAGGCACATCCTGTCCTGGCGCGAGTTGTACGATGAGAAGCGGACGTTCTAACCATTTTGGGTGCGGCACCCCAATGGCAGCTGCCTGGATGACAGCCGGGTGAGACAACGCAGCATTTTCAATATCAATGGTGGAAATCCATTCGCCCCCGGATTTAATCACATCCTTTGCGCGATCAGTGATCTGCATCCGCCCATCGGGGTGAATAATGGAGACATCCCCTGTGTCAAACCACCCATCATCCGTGAGGGTGGCTTCGGGGTGGCGATAATAAGAAGAAAGCACCCATGGCCCACGCACATGTAAATGCCCCTCATGCCCGCCATCATGGGGCAAAGGCTCCCCCTTCTCGCTGACGATCCGCATATCAATAAGGGGAAGGGCTTTTCCTTGGCGGAGCTGTTTTTCGATCCGCTCTTCTTTGGGGAGATCAAAAAAGCCGTCTTCTTCAAAGTTCACCGTGCCCGTGGGCGACATTTCTGTCATCCCCCACCCCTGGCGCGATTTCACCCCCAGGGCCTCAAAGCCTTCAATCACACGGCGGTTAAGGGCGGCGCCCCCCACAAGGGTATATTTCATGGTGCTGAAGGAAAGATTGTTTTCCTCCACATGCTGAAGGAGGTTGAGCCAAACCGTGGGTACCCCGAGGGAATAGGTCACCCCCTCCCCCTCAATTTGTTCATAAAGGCTTGCCCCATCCATGCCAGGGCCAGGGAAGACCACTTTAAACCCGAGGAGCATCATCGAATAAGGGACACCCCAGGCATTCACGTGAAACATGGGAACGACGGGTAAAACCACATCATGGGGGTTGATCCCTAAAGAGGTGGGCAGAGCGGTGACAATGGTATGTAACACCGTTGAGCGATGGGAATATAAAACACCCTTGGGCTGCCCCGTCGTGCCGGACGTATAACATAAGGTGGCGGCCATTTCTTCTTCTAGCTGGGGCCATTCAAATTGATCAGATTCTTTTGCAATGAGTTCTTCATAGGTACGAACCGCTTGTCCCCCAATCTGCACGCCCCCATCTTTTGGGGTCATGGCAATATAATGCTCAATAGACGGAACATGCGGAGCAAGCCCCTCCGCCAAGGGGGCAAAAGTTGCATCAAAAAAGAGCGCTTTATCCTCTGCATGGTTCATCACAAAACCTGCATTTTCTGGCCCTAAGCGCGGGTTGATGGTATGACAGATGGCCCCAATGCCGCTGATCGCGTAATAAAGCTCCAATTGACGATGGGTGTTCCACCCCATCACGGCCACGCGGTCACCTTTGGTCAGCCCCATGCGGGTAAGAGCGTTAGCAAGCTTTGCAATCCGGGCGCCCGCATCCTTAAAGGTATAGCGGTGGGTCCCCCCCTCCACCAAACGGGTGACAATTTCTTGGTCAGGATAAGTGCGGAGGCCATGTTTCAGAATATCTGTAATGATTAAGGGGGTATCCATCATTAAACCTTGCATGGGCATTTCCTTTTTATCTATTGTTATCAATTCTTTGGCTTTTTTAGCCTAGATATTGTCTCACCTTGCCACCCTCTGCAAAGAAAGCATAGCTGTGGTAAGCAGATACAATTCTAGATAGGGCGAAGCGAAAAAAGTGCCAGAGCTGACGGTTATCATTATTAACTATAACAGTGGTGGCCGCCTCCCCCATATTTTAGAGGCCCTGTCGCAGCAAACATATCAAGATTTTGATGTCCTCATCTACGATAACGCTTCTGAAGACGGAAGTGAGCAGGTGGTGGCCCCTGAAGGGGTGACCACTCGCATTATATCCTCCCCCGAAAATTTAGGGTTTGCTGGCGGCGTCATGGCGGCCATCAAAGAGACGGATAGTGAGTGGGTGGCGGTGTTGAACCCTGATGCCTATCCAGAGGCATCTTGGCTCACGGCCCTGACCCAAGCCGCAAAGACCTATGGCGAAAACACCATTTTGGGGTCCGTCCAGCTTCGGGCCGACATACCGCAAATTTTAGATGGGCTGGGGGATGTCTATCACATAAGCGGGACGGCCTGGCGCGGGGGGTTTGGCAA
>JBCCMT010000016.1:0-14596 GCA_039026195.1 Pseudomonadota bacterium
CACTTGCTCTTCCACTTGGAGAGGCGAGTATTGCGGCTGCTTCAACAGCTCTGTGAGGCGTGCGCCGCGATTGAGGGTCGCTTGCGTCGCGGCATCAAGGTCAGAGCCGAACTGAGCAAAGGCCGCTAGCTCCCGATACTGGGCCAGCTCCCCTTTAATCTTCCCCGCCACCTGTTTCATGGCCTTAATCTGCGCGGCTGATCCCACCCGAGATACCGACAGACCTACATTCACCGCAGGGCGAATGCCTTGATAGAACAGATCCGTTTCGAGGAAGATCTGACCATCGGTAATCGAAATCACATTCGTGGGGATATAGGCGGACACGTCGTTAGCTTGGGTTTCAATCACCGGCAGGGCAGTCAAAGAGCCAAGGCCGTGATCTTCATTCAGTTTCGCCGCCCGCTCCAGCAAGCGGGAGTGAAGATAGAACACATCCCCAGGATAGGCTTCGCGCCCTGGCGGACGACGAAGAAGAAGTGACATCTGACGATAGGCCACCGCTTGCTTGGAAAGGTCATCATACACAATGACCGAGTGCATCCCATTATCCCGGAAATACTCGCCCATGGCACAGCCCGCAAAGGGGGCCAAGAATTGAAGGGGCGCAGGCTCAGACGCCGTCGCCGCCACCACGATGGTATATTCAAGGGCGCCATTATCTTCGAGGGTTTTCACGATCTGCGCCACGGTGGAGCGCTTTTGACCGATGGCCACATAGATACAGAAGAGCTTACCGCTATCGTCTGCGGCGGCGCGGTTCGGCTCTTTTTGGTTGAGCATCGCGTCGATACAAATCGCGGTCTTCCCCGTCTGACGGTCGCCAATCACAAGCTCCCGCTGGCCACGGCCGATGGGGATCATGGAATCGATGGCCTTAATCCCCGTCTGCACAGGTTCGTGCACCGATTTCCGCGGCAAGATGCCAGGGGCCTTCACATCCACAAGGCGCTTTTCGGTGGCCTCAATGGGGCCCTTCCCATCAATGGGGTTGCCAAGGGGGTCCACCACCCGGCCAAGGAGGCCCTTGCCCACGGGCACTTCCACAATGGCGTTCGACCGCTTAACGGTGTCACCTTCTTTAATACTTGAGTCGTCGCCGAAGATCACCACCCCGACATTGTCGGCTTCAAGGTTCAGGGCCATGCCCTTGATCCCGCCGTCAAATTCGACCATTTCCCCGGCCTGTACGTTATCAAGGCCGTAGACCCGGGCGATCCCGTCCCCGACGGAGAGCACCTGGCCAATTTCAGAGACTTCCGCCTCTTTGCCAAAATCTTTAATCTGTTGTTTGAGGATCGAGCTGATCTCGCCGGCATTTAATTCCATAGGTTCAGGCCTCTTTCAGGGTCTGCTGTAAGCGATTAAGTTTAGTACGGAGGGAGCTATCAATCATTCGGCTGCCGACCTTGACGATCAAACCGCCGAGGAGATCTTTCTCCACATGGGTTCCAAGATTGACGGCCTTACCGACCGACGCTTCGATTTGGCTGCGAAGACTTTTTGTTTGGTCTTCTGTGAGGGGGTGCGCGCTGATGGCTTGGGCAGAAACCTCCCCGCGATGGTCCGCCGCCAAACGACGGAAGACCCTGATCACATCGGTGATGACCCCTAAACGATTATTCCGCGCAAGGAGGCCGATAAAATTGCGGGTCAGCTCATGGGCCCCTGCCTTTTCCAGGACGGCGCCAAAACCATGGGCCTTTTGCTCCCCATCAAAAACAGGGGAGGCCACCAAACGGCGCAAATCATCACTTTCCTGAAGACCTTGAGAAATAGCCACAAGGTCAGCTTCAAGCGCATCGATCGCGCCTTGTTCTGCGGCAAGTTCAAAAAAAGCTGTTGCATAGCGTTCAGCAACATCCGATTGGGCATCGGCCATGAACATCCTCCAAGAGAGGTCCCACCTGCCTTTTGTGGCATTGAGACAAGAGAAGATGATAAGAAACTATCATCACAATTACGAATTTCGCGGGGCGATAGCACGCACCAGAGGGCGGTGCAATATCGAGACGTCATTCTCGTCCACATTTTAAAAAGAAGCCCCAGTGGCGGAACATTTAACGGCCTATTCCACTACAAAAGGCAATGGACATCTGCCAACCCTACAGCATAAAGCGTGATCAGGGTCAGAAAAAAGCGAAGGGGAAGATAGATGACGGATATATTCAGCCTTGAGGGGCTCTTCACCCTCCCCAATCTTTTCACCTTTATCATGCTCCTATTGCTACAAGCGGTACTGGGGTTTGATAATCTTCTTTACATCACCATTGAAAGCCGGCGGGTGGAGGCCTCTAAACAGCGGATGGTGCGCCGGTTGGGCATTGGTATTGCTGTGGGCTTTCGCATCATTTTGCTTTTTGCGATTTTGTTGCTTTTTTCCAAGCTGACGACCCCGCTATTTGAACTGGCTTTGGGCAATTTCTTTTATGGCTCTTTCACCTTTAGGGCCGTTATCACATTGTTTGGCGGGGCCTTTATCATCTGGACTGCCATGAAGGAGATCTTTCATCTCCTCTCAGTTGATCATCTCGAGCATGCAGAAACGTCGGGGAAAAAATCCGTAGGCTCCGCGCTGTTTCTAATTGTGCTGATGAACCTCGTCTTTAGTTTCGATAGCCTTTTGTCAGCCATTGCCTTGTCGGACCGGTTTTTACTGGTGGGGGCCGCTTTGATTGTGGGGGGGCTTTTAATGATTTGGCTGTCCGACCATGTGGCGAGCTTCCTCGAGCAAAATCGTGCCTATGAGGTTTTAGGCCTCTTTATTCTGCTGGTGGTGGGCATTTTACTGCTCACCGATGGCGGTCATTTGGCTCAAATGAAATTATTCGGCTACGAAGTGCACGCCATGTCAAAGGCAAGTTTTTATTTCGTGATTTTCATCATGGTCTGTGTGTCCGTCGTCCAATCAAAATATCGCAACAAGCTCATGGCTCAACGCTCAGAGGCGGCGCGACTAGGCGTCCCCACCACGGAGCCTGATGTGGGCTTTTTTAAAGAAAAAAGCACCGCCCCATAAGAGCAGTGCTTTTTCAAATATAATAGGATTTTTGAGCTTACCGTTCAATCAAGCTGGCATCCGCCAAAAGCTGGGCGTAGGTTTTTTGATCGACGAGCAAGTCAAGCGCCCGCTCAAGCTGGCAGTCTTTTTCACGCTCACACTCAATCGCCTCCACAAAAAGGGCGGCTTTCTCATCTTCTTCTTTTTCTTTTTGCTTCAGGCGTTCTTGGCCCTCCAACAGAATTTTTTGCGCCGTGGTGGGGATATCAGTCTCTTCCTCGTCAGAAGATATCACCTCGCTTTGTTCCATTTCTCCCTCTTCAGGAACGTCTAAGGCCCCCTTCAAATCTGCTTCCCGGCGCGGCTTACCCCGCTCCTCTTCGCCCGGATAAGTTACGGGCATCAAAATATCCGGCACAATCCCTTGGGCTTGGATCGACCGGCCAGAGGGGGTGTAATAGCGCGCAGTGGTTAAGCGGAGCGCCCCATTCAGCCCATTTTGAAGGGGAAGAACCGTTTGCACCGACCCCTTTCCAAAGGTTTTAGTGCCTAGCAAAAGGGCGCGATTTCTGTCTTGTAAGGCGCCTGCCACGATTTCAGATGCCGACGCCGACCCGCCATTGACCAAAACAATGATGGGCAAGTCCGCAAAAACTTCGCCCGCTTTGCCCACTTCCCGCATACTGTCCTTTGACCGCCGGCCCTTGGTGGAAACAATCTCCCCCCCATCAAGGAAGGCGTCGGAGACTGCCACCGCCTGATCTAAGAGGCCCCCGGGGTTACGGCGCAGGTCCAACACAATGCCCGTCAGGCCGCCACCGGCCTCTTGATCCAGCTTATCCAACGCTTCGCGCATTTTTTTATCCGTCTGCGCGGTAAAGGAGGTAATTTTGACATAGCCGATGCTGTCCCGTTCAAGGGAATAGCGAACGGGGTTTACGGTGATAATATCCCGTATAATGGTGAATTCTAAAGGCTCCGGGGTTTTCTCGCGAATGAGTTTTAAAGAGACAGACGTCCCCTTATCCCCCTTCATCAAACCAATGGCCTCCTCCAGGGTCATGCCAAAGACTTGTTCCCCATCAATTTCATAGATGAGGTCATTCGGCTCAAGCCCAGCCCGGGCGGCGGGGGTTTCATCGATAGGCGAGACCACTTTAACAAGTCCCTTCCCAGACCCTTTGGTCTCCATCTGCACTTGAATGCCAAGCCCCGCAAAACTGCCCCGCGTATGTTCTTGCATTCGGGTATAGTCATCGGGCGCCAAATAGCTGGAGTGGGGATCAAGGTTCAGCAACATGCCATCGATCGCCCCCTCAATCAGCAGGCTGTCATCAGGGTCACTGACATAATTTTCATGCACTTGCTCAAAAACTTCGCCAAACAGGTCAAGTTGGCGGAATGTTTCGGCATCAAACCCGCCCTTCGCAAAGCTTGTGGTTAAGAAGGCTGCCATGGTTGCCCCGCCCATAAAAGCGGCCGCTGTTAGGGCAAGAATCGAAGCTTTGCCTTGCGATTTCCGGGGGGAAGCTGAGGAAGGCGAACGGCGAGAAGACAAGATCATAAAACTTACCTTAAAATGGTCGAAAATGCATTGTGCCACGGTCTGACCCAAGAGGCAAAGGGCGAAAGATTAAATGGTTATCATGGAAGCTTCGCTTGATCGTTAACACGCAGCCACGCCATGGGGTCAATGGGCGCATTATTTTTCCGGATTTGAAGCCGCAAGGCGCCTGAGGCATTTCCGTCCATGCTGCCGACGGGTTCCCCCGCTCTGACACGCTCATCCCGCCGAACATCTAATTGGCCAAGCCCCATGAGCACAATCCGGTACCCTTCGCCTACATCCAAGATCACCACATTGCCCAACCGCCCAAAGGGTTCTGCCCACACCACCTCCCCCGAAAAAGGGGAGATGACCACCGCGCCCGCCCGGGTGACAAAGGTCATATCCTCTGTGCGCGCGCCCCCCTCCAGCCTAGTGCCAAAGGGCACAGCAATGCGCCCAATCACCGGCACCGGCAGGAGGGCGGTGGCTTGGCTGAATTTGCTTGGCAGCGTTCCATAAAGTCGTGGGGTTAAGGTTGGAGAAGAAAGAGACGGGGGCGTTGGGGCGGGGCGAGCGGCCCTGGCCTCTGCGCGGCGTTTGAGCCCGGCAATAAGCTCCCGTAAGTCAGATGCCTCCGCCGCTAAACGCTGGTCCTCCGCCGCTAATTGTTGAAGTCGCGCTTCATCTTCAGCCTTTGCGGCCCGGCGTTGGCGAAGAAGATCCTGCAATAGGCGGCTGCGTTCATTGAGCGTAGCTTCGGTTTGACGCAGCTCTAGCTTTTTAGCGGCCTGTCGGGCCCGTAAATCCGCCATGCGGGCCAGGTCCGCGCGTAAGGCCGCCGCCTCTGCTTTTAAGTCTGGGGTAACAGAGGTGAGGGCAATGGCCG
Organism: Pseudomonadota bacterium; assembly: GCA_039026195.1. Classification (GTDB taxonomy): domain Bacteria; phylum Pseudomonadota; class Alphaproteobacteria; order Caulobacterales; family Parvularculaceae; genus Parvularcula. The sequence continues at coordinate 5,437 of JBCCMT010000016.1, forward strand.
CCACCGCTGCATCGGTGACATCATCGGGAGAGACAGCCAAGGCCGGCGGCCGGGCGCGTTCTAACGATTGCAGGGCCGCCAAGACTTGGCTCATGGATTTTTGACGTTCTTCGAGATTTACGCTCGCCGTCGCCTCCTGCACATTCAGCCGGGCGAGGGTTTCTTCGATCTGTGTCGCATTCGCTTCGGCCAATTGAAGGCTATCGGCGATTTCGACCAAACGGGCCTGAAGGGAGGCCATGGCGGCCGCTGCCTCCTCATCTTTTGACCGCAAGGCCGCTGCTGCTGCCGCATTGGCACGCAATTGCGCTTCTATTTCTTGTAATCTGGCGGCCTCTTCCTCCGTATTTTGCGCAAACGCCATGCTGTGGGCCCAGAGCCCAAGGCATATATATGCCATGAGCTCTCTTAAGCGGTTCAAAAATCTTGACCTGGAGAGGATAAAACTGCGCATAGGCTAATCGATGTGCCGAAAAGGGGTTCGTAAATTCCTAAAATCATCTGGCAGTGAAGAAACAGATTTGTCCATCCCTTTAGGTGTTTAGTCCCGATGATAGGGATGTCCTGCCAAAAGGGTCAGACTGCGATAAATTTGCTCTGCCACCATGACACGGGCCAAAAGATGAGGCCAAGTGGCTTTGCCTAAGCTGACTTTGCGGTGCGGTCGCCCCCCTAATTTTTGGCTAATATCCCCTGCGAAGCCATCCGCCCCGCCCAGTAAAAAACTCATAGACCCCGCCGCTTCATCCCTTTGTTTTCGGATAAGGTCCGCCCACCCCCGGCTAGAGACGTCTTTGCCCCCCTCATCAAGGAGGATGACCCACCCCGATGGGGGGAGGCCCGATAGCAATAAATCTGCCTCCCGTCCTTGAAGGGCGACGCCGGTGAGGGCACGGGGGGCCTCCACAATATTGAGATGGGGGCCATCAATACCGAGCCCCCTCGCCAAATCTTGCGCACGCTCAACATATTTTAACGTCAAGTCAGCGGTGGGCGACCCGTGATCTTTCCCCACCGCATGGATTTGGAGTTTAAACAGACCTAAAGGTCCTCATCCACGTTAAGGGGATCAACCGCCTCTGCAACTGCGTCGGTGGCGGGGGTAAAAGCCCCTTCCGGGGTTTCACTGAAATTCTCAGGGGCCCAAATCCGCTCTAAATTATAGAATTGCCGCACTTCGGGGCGGAAGACATGGACAATGACATCTTTTGCATCGAGCAACACCCAATCGCATGTGGGCATCCCCTCTATGGCGGGGGCGCCAAAGCCCCCCTCCTTCATATCCCGCGCAAGCTTATCGGCAATAGCGCCCACATGGCGTTGCGATCGGCCCGACGCAATCACCATGGCATCGGCCACATCGGATTTTCCGTTCAAATCAATGCAGACAACCTCCACCGCTTGATCTTCATCAAGGCGAGATAACACAAGATCGAGTAGCTCTTGAGAGACCCCCTGGTCATGACGAGGGTTTTCGTTTTGTGACATTTCTGCGGTGATGTTCGTCTCACCGGATACGGACTGAGTAATCAGGCCCACCTCCAAAAAATGCATCCTTCAATTCAGGACATCGTTAATATATCATCTTTTTTCAAATCTCAAAACCCTGAAAATGGGCGCAATTATTTTCAGCCCTTTGAGATTTCACCCTTGATGACAAACTAAGAATCTTCAATGCGGTTTGATCATTCAAGTTGGCCACCCTAAAAATGTTTCTTTGAACCTGCATCATCAAGGATGGCATTTGCTGTATGTCGACTTTTACAGTTCTTGGGCACAACTAAAGTAATACCGTCTTCACTATGCCACTTCTCGTGCGACCCTTTGGCATTCTCTTTATACGAAAAACCAAGAGCTTTTAATTCTTTGACGATATCTTTGTAGAAACCTTTAGGCACAATTTGGCTGGTAATCCTCTGATGGTCGCCAAAGAATAGTAGGAAGCCATTCTTTCATGGGTCGGCTAGCCATATCCTTCGCTTCAATATGATTAGCGATAATAAGTTCAACCGCCACATCCATTATCATCTCTTCAAACTCATCCAAGGTGACAGCTTCAATATGCAATCCCTTGATATTACTCTTTGAATAAAAAACTTCTGCTTCAGCATCCCAACAGGCGAGAATTTGAAAAGATTTTCTATGGTGATTCGACATGGACGAATGACTGCTTTCTTCACACTATTCTAGAGCCAACTGCCTTAAAATTTGCTCTAGATTCTTTGTTTGGTCGCGCCCTCAAAAGGCCAAAACCGATTCCCACTTTTGAGACGACATCTTATTGTGAGACCTATTTTGATTTAAACTATAGGGGAACGGATTAGCAATCCGTAAAATTATGCCTATTTCGATTATAAACAAGGTTTTCAAGTCCTTGATATCACAATCGGAACTCTAATTCTCAATGACAAAAGCCACAACGACAATCTCAGACGATGCGCCCGCGCCCTTAAGCGGATTTGAGCGGCTCTCCAATGTGCTTGATACCCAATTCACCTTTCCAGGGACATCTTTTCGTATGGGTCTTGATGGCATCGTCGGGCTGATTCCCGGCGTTGGCGATGCGGTCACTGGTGCCATGGGCCTCTATGCCTTAAAAATGGCGCATGACTTAGGCCTTCCCCTTGGCAAAAGGGTGAAGATGATTTGGCACATTGCGGTGGATAGTTTTATTGGCAGCATCCCCATCTTAGGGGATCTTTTCGATCTTGCGTATCACGCGCACCGCAAAAATTATTATATCTTAAAAGACCATATTACGCAGCAAGAGGGAGGGTGTTTACAGTAACCCCTTTATTTGAGTTGCCGGAGGCGCGTAGCGCTTTCTGGGTTGTGGACAATGGGCAGGTAAACCCAAGCGGGGGGCCGGGTAGAGATTAGTTTTTTTGCCTGCCGCCTAGGCAGCCGATGCCGCGCCCATCGTCTCGCCGCCACACTTGATAGCGCATCCCGCTCGTCACCAGGTCGGCTCATGACACAAATGGGGATCAGCCTTCCAATCCTTTGCCAGTCTTTCCAGCGGTGAAATTGGGCCAAGCTATCCGCCCCCATGATCCAAACAAAGCGTTGAGAAGGGTGGCGGGTGATGATCTTCGTCAAGCTATCTATCGTATAGCGCGTCCCCAGCTTGGTTTCGATGTCCGTGACCCTTAACCACGCATGTCCTTGCGCAACATTCTGCGCTTGCCGTAACCGCTTATGAAGCGGGGCATAGTCTCCAGCTGATTTTAATGGGTTTTGCGGGGTGACCAACCACCAACATTGATCAAGCCCCAAAGCAGAACGCGCCCGCTGAGTGATTTCAAGATGCCCCCCATGGGCTGGGTTAAAAGAGCCCCCCAAAAGCCCTATTTTCAGCCCTGGTTTTAACGGATATCCCATAATCATTCTCTTACAAAGCTTTCCAGATGCATTCAGATCAGGCAAAGGGCTGAAGCTGTAACAGCAATATAAAAATAGTGAAGCAAGATCCCATGGCAATTTTGGTAACTGGCGTTGCAGGGTTTATCGGCCATCACGTCGCCGCCGCTCTTTTAGCGCGGGGCGATGATGTGGTGGGTATCGACAATTTAAACCCCTATTATGACCCGAGCCTAAAAAAGGCGCGTCTTGCGGCCCTTTCTTCCTCCCCTCAGTTTACTTTTATGGAAGGCGATGTGGCAAAGGGGGGGCTCGACGCTCTCCCCCTCGCGCCAGATCAAATCATTCATCTTGCCGCCCAAGCCGGGGTTCGTCATTCTATTGAAAACCCGCAAGCCTATGTCCACGCGAACCTGCAAGGTCATGCGAACATATTAGAGTTTGCTCGTCAGCATAAAATCCAAAAAACAATCTACGCCTCCTCCTCCTCCGTCTATGGAGGGAATATAAAAATTCCGTTTGCAGAAGAAGATCGTACCGACGACCCCGTCTCCTTCTATGGGGCCACGAAAAAGGCAGATGAGCTGCTTTCCCAATCCTATGCGCGGCTCTATGATTTACCCCTTGTGGGCTTACGGTTTTTTACCGTTTACGGACCATGGGGGCGGCCCGACATGGCCTATTGGATGTTTACCGAGAATATTCTAAAAGAACGCCCTATTCGTGTTTTTAACCAAGGGCGAATGGGCCGAGATTTCACTTATATTGATGATTGTGTTCAAGGCATCCTCGCCGCATTGGATACCCCTCTTCATGTGGCAGAAGGCTCTCCCCCTCATCGAGTGTATAATTTAGGCAATGATCGGCCAGAAGATTTGATGACATTTATTATGCTACTTGAAAAATATATAGGAAAAGAGGCCATAAAAAACTTTGAACCTATGCAATTAGGGGATGTGGAGCGCACTTGGGCGGATATTTCTCGGGCGCGGGAAGAGCTAGGATACAGCCCCCAAACCCCTCTTGCGGAAGGTTTGGAGAAATTTGTGCGTTGGTTTGAACATTATTTTGAATATTCCCCCTCAAAATAACCTCAATCAATTTGCATTCTATATTTAGCGCTATAAATAACTTCTAGACAAACGACGGAGGGCAGCGCCATGCCCGATCTTCGCCCTGTTCCTGTTCCCTCTTCAGAGGCAGCAGCCTACCGGTCCATTCGTGAGCGGACGGTTGATTTGTGCGCGCCCCTTTCCGATGCGGATGCCACCCTTCAGTCGATGCCCGATGCAAGCCCGGCGAAATGGCATTTGGCCCACACCACATGGTTTTTCGAAACTTTTATTCTTATCCCCACTTTAGAGGATTATACCCCTTTTCATCCCGACTATAATTATCTCTTTAACTCTTATTATGAAGCCATTGGGGAGCGTCATGCGCGCCCACAGCGGGGAATGCTCTCTCGCCCCTCGCTAGAAGAGATTTATGCCTATCGCGCCCATGTGGATGCAAGTATGGTAGAGCTTCTTGACACCCCCTTTGCGCCCGATGACCTGGTGACCCTTGGCCTTCACCACGAACAACAGCACCAGGAATTGCTGCTCACCGATATCCTTCACGCCTTTGCTCAAAATCCCTGTCATCCTCAATACCGCCCCCCAGGGCCTGTCGCGGTTACAAATACACACCTTGATGAGGGATGGACCTCCCATGAGGGGGGGATGGTTTCTGTGGGGGCGCAAACAGATAATTTCACCTTTGACTGTGAAACCCCTCAGCACCCGTTTTATCTGGCCTCTTTCAAGTTAAAAAATCGGGCTGTCACCAATAAAGAGTGGAAAGAGTTTATAGCGGATGGGGGGTATGACGATCCCCTATTATGGCTATCAGATGGTTGGACCACCCGGCTTGAGCGGGGGTGGACAGCGCCCCTTTATTGGCAAGATGACCCAAATGAGGGGTGGTGCACCATGACCTTGCGGGGGTGGCAACCCATCGGCGATGACGCCCCCGTTTGCCATATTAGTTATTATGAGGCAGATGCCTTTGCCAGTTGGGCAGGGCATCGTCTGCCAACAGAGCAAGAATGGGAAACCATTGCGCGCACTGTCCCCCAAGAAGGGAATCAAGAGGGGAATAATGTTAGCACAAAGCGATTGCGCCCCGCCCCCCAAATGTCTCAAACCGGCGGACCGCAAGGCATGTTTGGCGATGTGTGGGAGTGGACGAGAAGTGCCTTTCTTCCCTATCCTGGGTTTCAAGCGGCAAAGGGGGCAGTGGGGGAGTATAATGGAAAATTTATGAGTGGGCAGATGGTATTACGGGGCGGGTCTTGCGTAACGCCTGAGGGTCATATACGCCCCACCTATCGTAATTTCTTCCACCCCGACAAACGTTGGCAGTTTTCCGGCCTTCGCCTCGCCACGGATTTGTGATACCCTTTTATGACTAATATTTTTCTTCAAGAGGTTTTAGAGGGCCTTGCACGCCCGCAAAAAAGCCTCAGCCCCAAATGGCTTTATGATGATGAGGGGTCCCACCTTTTCGAGGATATCACGAAAGTTGAGGAATATTATCCCACACGGACAGAAGCGGAAATATTCAAAACCGCTCTCCCCGAAACCGCAGAGATTATTGGCGCGGACAGTATTGTGGTTGAATATGGCAGTGGGTCTGGTAAAAAAACCGTGGCCCTCCTCAACCATCTTGCCCCAAAAACTTATCACCCCGTTGATATTGCCGAAGACTTTTTAAAAAGCGCCGCGCAAGACCTGCAAACTCAGTTTCCGGATATTCATATTGACCCGATTGTGGCGGACTTTACGGACGCAGCGGCACTCCCTTCCTTAGAAGAAACAGAAGTTCCCAATTTAGGGTTCTTCCCAGGGTCCACCTTGGGGAATTTGATGCCCGACGAGGCCACATCATTCCTTACAGGGACGAGACATAGCTTGGGGGAGAAAAGCTATTTCCTCCTCGGCGTTGATTTGGTGAAAGATATATCAATATTGGAAGCTGCCTATGACGATGCAAAAGGAGTGACAGCGGCCTTTAACCTCAACCTGCTCACCCGAATAAATAGAGAACTGGGTGCGGATTTTAACAGGCAAAATTTTAAGCATAGGGCTATGTTTAATAGCGAGGCCTCCCGCATCGAAATGCATCTTGTCTCTCAAACCGATCAAACTATACATATTAGCGAGCAGGAATTTCATTTCGCTGAAGGGGAAACCCTCCATACGGAAAGTTCGTATAAATACACGATTGACGGAGTAAAAACCCTTGCTAATCAATCGGGATGGGTTCTCCATCAAACATGGACGGACCCCAAAGACTGGTTCGGGATTTTTCTTTTAAAAAGCGTATAAAAACAAAGACCTAAAATACGTCTTTTGAATCCGAATAAAGGAGACGTGATTTAAAACCCTGCGGGGTCATCCCACCCTCGCCGGCGGGATGCCGCAAGGGCTGTGTTCTTCAACAGACAAGCAATGGTCATGGGCCCCACCCCGCCAGGGACAGGGGTGATAGCCCCCGCGATGTCAGCTGCATCTTCATAAGCGACATCCCCCACCAACTGGCTTGTCCCATCGGCAGCTTCTAGCCGATTAATGCCCACATCAATCACAATGGCCCCGGGCTTGATAAAATCGGCTTTAATGATTTCGGCCTGCCCCACAGCAGCACAAAGAATATCAGCCTTTTGACAAACCGCTCTTAAATCCTCCGTACGGGAATGGGCCATGGTCACTGTGGCATTCTCGGCTTGCAGCAAAAGCGCTAAGGGTTTTCCCACTAAGATGGATCGTCCCACCACCACCGCATGTTTTCCAGTTAAGTCTGGGCTGACTGATTTTGTTAACAGGACAGCCCCTTGGGGGGTACAAGGCACAAGCCCTTGGCGTCCTAACAATACCTTGCCCGCATTCACCTCGGTGAGACCGTCGACATCTTTTCTCGGATCAATACAGGAAATCGCCTCATTGGCGTTTAACCCCTTTGGCAGTGGCAATTGGAGGAGGATACCATCCACGTGATCATCTTTGTTCAACCGATTGATGAGGTCTTCAATCTCTTTTTGAGGCGTATCCGCAGGCAAGCGATGCTCGAAACTTTTCATCCCCACCTTTTGGGTGAGCCTGACCTTGTTTCGGACATAAACTTGGCTGGCAGGATCATCGCCAACGAGGATGACCGCCAGGCCCGGGGGGTGGCCAATGCGCGTTGACAGCGTGGCTACAGCTTCAGCCACCGACGCGCGGACTTTTTTCGCTATGGCTTTTCCGTCAATTCGTGTCGCTGGCATTGTTTTAAAACGTATTTACGGAAGGAAAGACATAGCGCACGAGCGCGAATTGAAGGGCTTCAAGGCCAATAAACGCGATGATGGGGGAAAGGTCGATCCCCCCTAAATTCGGCATTACCTGCCGGATGGGCCGCAAAACAGGCTCGGTCAGGGCATAACAGGTGCGCAAAATCACATCCACAAATTGATTACTGCGGTTCACCACCCCAAAGGCCACAAGCCAACTTGAAATAACGGTCACAATGAGAACGATTTTATAGAGGCCGATCAGACGAAAAAGGATAAAACCAATAACATCCATAGCGAAGAGCCCTTCTTTTTAGCATTAAGGAAAGCTTGCTCTAGGCTGCCTTGGGGCCAAGCTCAAGCGACCTCTTCACAATAATATCAATATTGCGTTTCGCGCAAAACTCTTAGATCCGCTGAAAGGTGGTCAGCGCTGCTCTTCTGCCTTATGTTTATATCTGTTGTTACGAATAAAGATGTCATTTTGGAGAGATATCCCATGAAACCTTTTCTTATGCTTGCAGCGAGCAGCGCAATGCTATTATCCACCTCATTTGCTCAAGAGGCTGAAGATCGCGGGCTCAGCACCCTATCCTCTGGCACCTATGCTTTGGACAAGACCCATGGCTATGTGACCTTTAGTTATAGCCACCAAGGATATTCCTATCCTATCTTGCGTTTTGATGATGTGGATGGCGTTGTCAATTTCAACGCGGGCAATGTCACCGCCTCTACATTGAGTGTGGATATTGATCCTGCTTCTATCAATTCAGCTGTACCTGACTTTGATGAACATTTGGTGAGCAGTGATTTTTTTGATGTGGAAAACCATCCTGAGATCACCTTTTCTTCCACAAGCCTAAATCTAGAGACACCCTATTCCGGGACATTGACCGGCGACCTCACCGTAAAAGGGGTGACAAAGCCATTAACGCTAGATGTGACCTTAAACAAAGCTGGCCCTAATGCCATGAAGGGGACAGAAATGTTCGGCGTGACCGCCACCGGACAACTGGACCGCAGAGATTTTGATCTTGGTCTCTATGCCCCCGCCGTGGGCGCAGAAGTCGACCTACGGATCGAAGCTGAATTTATGTTGCAAGAGTAAAAGATCTTAAGGGGCGTAAAGTTTATGTCTTTATGCCCCTTATTTTTTAAACCCAATCGGGAATATGCTCTAAAGACAGGATTTCTTCCACGCTGGGCCGCCGTCTGATCACGGAGAATTGATCCCCCCGCACCAATACCTCCGGCACCAAGGGCCGTGTGTTATATTGGGAGGCTTGAACAGCCCCGTAAGCGCCCGCGGTCCGAAAGGCAAAAAGATCCCCCTCCGCCGGGTTGATGAGCGGCTCATCTTTTAAGAAAATATCTGTACTTTCACAAACTGGCCCCGCCACATCGTAAGGCGCCGGTTGTCCTGATTTTTCTGCCACAGGGACGATGGCGTGGCGCGCACCGTAAAGAGCAGGGCGAATTAAGTCATTC